>NZ_JBEXUE010000105.1:0-25252 GCF_040614275.1 Streptosporangium sp. NPDC006013 | reverse complement strand
GCCGCACCTGAGCAGAAGTGAGGTTCAGCAGAGCGATCACCCGGTCGATGGCGTACGACTGGATGAAGCGGGCCGCGGTCAGGCGCTCGCCGCGCAACTCGCGGTGCAGGCCGACATAGAGGTTGGTCAGGGCCTCATTGAGGTGGTACTCGATCGTTTCGTACGGCGGGCCGACCGGGGCGGCACCACAGTGCTCCAGTCCGGCGGGTGCGTCATCGCGCTGCCAGACAATCCTTGCGCCCGTGAAAGGCAGCTGCGCCAGCTCCTTGAGCGTGAAGACGGCGTACTCGACGAAGATGCCGTCGGCGAACAGCGCCTTGCGCCCGTTGCGGTCGTTGGCAAAGCTGTACGCCACGGGGCACGGCACCTCCAACCAGTCGATCGACTCCAGGTAGCGAGGCTTGGCGCCGTCGTCAACGACAACGAAGAAGTCCAGGTCAGAGTGCTCATCGAGCCGGTCGAACTCGACGCCGGCCGAGCCGAGGCCGATCAGCGCGAGAACGTCCTCACGGGTGGCCAGATGGGCGCCCAACTCGTCCAGCCGTCGCAGCATGGGGTGCATACACGTCATCCCTTCGTGAAGAGTCGACGTTTCAGCCCGCACAGCCCTGCTGACTGCCGAGGTCGCGACACCTGCTCCTGTGATCGTTGAAGAGGCGGCAACGCGGGTCAAGCCGCGGCCGCTTCCTCGGGTGACCGAGCTGCGGGCCTTTGACGGTTTTCGCCGGTGCCGCCGTGGCCTTGTGGCGCGGGGCTCGCTTCCGCCACAGTTGCCCGGGGGCACATGTCATCGACACCACCAGAAGGCGGGGGAGTATGGACACGATCGTCGGGGTGCACGGTATCGGCAAGTACCGCTACTACCGCGATGCGGGTAACTCGGTCAGCGGCGCGGCGGTCGCGATGCGCGACAAGTGGGACCGCTACCTGCACAAGGGCCTGACCGGCGGCAAGCCGCACGCCAAGGAGCGCTACATCACCGAGATCGCCTACTACGCCCACCTGCTGGGTGAGAGCAAGGACGACTCCAGGCGCGCGGTGCGGAGCATGAACGTCGGCGCCCAGGAGGTCTTCGTCGCCTGGGCCAAGCAGCTCGACTCGGTGGGGGAGGGGCTGACCGGCGCCCTGCACCGGATGACCGGCTGGCTGCTGGACCGGTTGCAGGGCAACGCCGTCGACTTCGCCAGGTTCTTCTGTCCCGAGGTCGCCGCCTACATGGTGGCCGGGAGCGAGGCGCGCGAGAAGTCGAGGGCGGCCGTGGCCGAGGTGATCAGGCGGAACCGGCCCAGGGTGGTGATCGCGCACTCGCTGGGCAGCGTGGTGACCTACGAGACGCTCTGGGCCAACCCCGACCTGGAGGTCGACCTGCTGATCACTCTGGGCAGCCCGCTCGGCATGCGCAATGTGATCTTCGAGCGCCTGATGCCCGCACCGGTCAACGGCTGGGGCGGCCGGCCTCCCAAGGTCAGGCGGTGGGTGAACATCGCCGACAAGGACGACATCGCGGCGATCCCGCCGGGGCTGCGGACCTGCTTCACCGGCGTCGACCAGGAGGCGCTGGTCAACCTCGACTGGCTCGACTTCCACACCGTGGAGAAATACCTGGGTTGCGGCGCCCTCACCCCCCACCTCAAGCCCTACCTGGGATGACCCGCCCGCTCGGGTTCACCGCCGCGGAGGCCGTCGCCTCCTGAACCGTCACTCCGGGGTTCGGGAACGGCCACCGCGGGGAAGCCGATCCTTCGCCTCGATGCCGCACGCCGGTCGGCCGATGTTCAGCCACCGTGGGTAAGGCATTTGCCTGTGCAACGGCTGTTCATCCTGCCTTGATGCTCAGGCCATGGTGGGGAAAGCTGGGGCGGTTGCACTGGTGGCGTGGAGCAGAAGCTGTCACGCAGAGTGTTTCTTTCCGTCGCCGCCGGTGCGGGCGGCCTGTTGCTCACCGGGGCCGGGCACGGCCCGGCCCGGACCCTCGCCGGCGACCCGTTCAGGCTCGGCATCGCCTCCGGCGACCCGTCGGCGGACGGCGTCGTGCTGTGGACCAGGCTCGCCCTCGACCCGCTCGGCCCGGACGGCCGGGGCGGGATGCCGGCCAGGGACGTGGACGTCGAATGGCAGCTCGCCACCGACGAGCGGTTCGCCAAGGTGGTCCGCGCGGGCACCGAGACCGCGCGCCGGCAGCGGGCGCACAGCGTCCACGTCGAGGTGGACCACCTGGAGCCAGGCCGGGAGTACTTCTACCGTTTCCGGGCCGAGGGCCACCTGTCGCCGACCGGCCGCACCCGCACCGCCCCGTCCGCAGTGTCCGCAGTGTCTTCATCGTCCTCGCTGACCTTCGCCATCGCCGCCTGCGCCCACTACGAGCACGGTTTCTACACGGCGTACCGGAGGCTGGCCGAGCAGGATCCCGAGCTGGTCGTCCACCTGGGCGACTACATGTACGAGTACGCGCCACGGGGGTACACGGCCCTCGCCGGGAGCGTACGGCAGCACACCCCGGGCACCTGCGCCACGCTGGCCGACTACCGGATGCGGCACGCGCAGTACAAGAGCGACGCCGACCTGCAGGCGGCGCATGCGGTCGCGCCGTGGCTGGTGACCTTCGACGACCATGAGATCGAGAACAACTGGGCGGGAGAGGTCTCCAGCTCCGGGGACCCGGCGTTCGCCCGGCGCAGGGCCAACGCCTTCCAGGCGTACTACGAGAACATGCCGCTGCGCCGGACGAGCGTGCCCGGCGGGGCGTCGATGCGGGTCCACCGCCGGGTGGACTGGGGGCCGCTGGCCCGTTTCCACCTGCTCGACACCCGGCAGTTCCGCGACGACCAGGCCTGCGAGGACGGGCTCAGGTCCGGCTGCGACGACAGGCTGGCCACCGGGCGCACCCTGCTCGGCGAGGACCAGCGGAGCTGGCTGCTCGACGGCCTCGCGAGCTCCGGCGCCCGCTGGAACCTGGTCGGCCAGCAGATCCTGATGGCCCAGCGTGACTCCAGGGTCGGGCCGGGCACCGAGGTCAACATGGACTCCTGGGACGGCTACGCCGCCGAGCGCACCCGCCTGCTGACCGGATTCCGGGACACGGGCGCGGCCAACCCGGTGGTGCTGACCGGAGACGCGCACATGCACCACGCGGCGGACCTGAGGCTCGACTTCGACGACCCGGACTCGCCCCGGATCGCGGTGGAGCTCGTCACCTCCTCGATCGCCAGCGACGGCGACGGTTACCGCGACGAGAGCCGGATCGCCGCGACGATCGCCGAGAACCCGCACATCTCCTACCTCGACCAGCGGCGCGGCTACATCGTCTGCCGCCTTACCCCGCAGGAACTGCACGCCGACTTCCGCACGCTTGAATACATCAGCAGGCGCGGTGCGCCCGCGAAGACCGGTGCCCGGTTCACCATTCCGGCAGGACAGGTGGCACTGACCTAAAGCGCCAGAGGAATTCCTGAAGAGTTGTTGGATGATGCCGCTTATGAGTCCCCTCACCACGAGACTCGGCGCCGTGGCTCTCGCCATGGCGCTGGGTGGCACCCTCCTCGTCCAGACTCCCGCCTCGGCCGCCAGGTCCGCCCTACCCGCCGCACCCGCCATGTCACCCGCCGCCGCGGCGCCCACCGACTTCAAGTACGTGATCTCCTTCCCCAAGCACGTCCGCCGGGGTGGATCTCTCGTCTACACGGTCAAGGTCAGTAACAGGAAGGCCAGTGGCCAGCACTACGTGGCACTCATCGGGGACTTCCCCAACCGGTTCCGCAAGATCAAGGTGATCTCCAAGCCGCGCAGCGTCAAGTGCTCGGTCAAGCGCCGTGACCTTTCCTGCTGGATCACCTCCCTCGACAAGGGCGACTCGACGACGGTGCGGATCCGCGCCTGGGCGGGCTCGCGCCGGGGCGTCGCCACGGTCAGGTTCGGTGTGATCGTCACCACCGACGCGAAGGCCGACATCGGTAAGCTCCGCAAGGAGATTTCCCGCCCGGTCAAGGTCAGCACGCGTATCCGTTAGCCTCCCGGCGGACCGGGGTCGTGCGGCCCGGCTCTCCGGTGTCCCGGCCGCACGGCCCGCCGCAGGGGACGGGCCCTTCCCGTCCTGCTGCGGAACGAGCCGGAACGAACGGTCAGATCCCGGCGCGGTTCCGGGGACGCCTGGGAGCGCCGT
This sequence comes from Streptosporangium sp. NPDC006013, assembly GCF_040614275.1. NCBI lineage: Bacteria > Bacillati > Actinomycetota > Actinomycetes > Streptosporangiales > Streptosporangiaceae > Streptosporangium > Streptosporangium sp. NPDC006013. Next base: position 21,093 of record NZ_JBEXUE010000105.1, on the reverse strand, counting down.
TCGGCTTCGAGGTCGTGCCGGCCTGCAGGAAGTTCTCGATCACGAGGGTGGCCGCGCCCAGCGCGACGGAGTCGACGCCGAGGCGGCCCAGACCGATGGAGACCGTCTTGTACGGCTGCGCCAGGCAGTTGTCCGCGGCGACCTTCCTGATCCTCGTCAGCAGGTGCTCGCCGAGCAGCACGCCGGCCCAGCCGCCGATGATGATCCGCTCAGGGTTGAACAGGTTGATCAGATTGGCCAGGCCGATGCCCAGATAGGTGACGGTCTCGTCGATGACGGGGGAACCGTCGGCCACCAGTTCGGCCAGCGCGGCCTGCTCGTCGACGCTCTCCGTCCAGACCCCGGCACGTTCCAGAATGCCCCTGGCCCCCACGTACGCCTCCAGGCAGCCCTCTCCGCCGCAGCGGCACCGGTGCCCGCCGACCATGATCTTCGTATGGCCCCACTCGCCGGCGCTGCTGTTGGCCCCCAGGTACGTGGTTCCGTCGGTGATGATGCTCGCCCCGACTCCCGAGCCGATCAGCACCACCACGGCGTGCCTGGCCCTGCGCCCGACGCCGAACCACAGCTCGGCCTGCCCCATCGACTTGGCGCCGTTGTCCACGAAGAGCGGCAGGTCGGTGCCCGCCCGCAGGAGCCTGCCGAGGGGGACCGCGTCCCATCCGAAGGTCGGGGCGTGGATCAGGGCGTCGGGCCCCGTCTCGACGACGCCGGGAACGCCCACCCCCACGCCGAGCACCCGCTCGGCGGGCACGCCGCTCTCGTTCAGGACCACGTCGATGCCCTCGATGATGTGGCGGACGACCAGATCGACGTCGTGCCGGGTCGGGCGGAGCGCGTACTCGGCCTTGGCCTGGCGGTTCATGTCCAGGTCGAAGAGTTCGACGTGCACGTGCGTCTCGCCGACGTCGACGCCGATGGCGTAGCCGTGGGTGGTGTTGACCCGTAGCAACACGCGCGGCCTGCCTCCGTCGGAGTCGGCCAGGCCCGCCTCGACGATGGTCCCGCTCGCCAGCAGATCTCCCGTCACGTTGCTCACGGTGGCGGGGCTGAGCCCGATGGTCTCACTGAGCTCCTGGCGGCTGGCGGGTCCCTCGAAGTAGAGGGCGCGCAGCACTATCGCCCGGTTGCCTCGGCGTAGGTCGCGGACGGTCCTGTGCTGTGCGTCGAACATGACCATCATCTTAGGTAGCGAGTCGAAGAAAACGGTCGTCTACCGGGGTGAGGACGAGTTTGTGAGGGCGTAACCGAACAGGGTGCCCTTGGCGGCGGTGGCCAGCGTCCTCGCGGTCGACGGGCGGATGCCGGGGTAGGGGCCCTTCCGCACGGTCCCGCGCAGCAGGGTGAGCCTGCCGTCGCGCGGGGCGGCGATGACCAGGCCGCGGCCCGCGACCGTGGCCAGAGCCCCGCCGAAGTCGCCGCCCTCGCCGGTGATCAGCAGGTTGTCGTTCTTGGTGAGCCCGCCGGAGCGGGTACCCGCGAGCACCTGGACGGCGTTCTCACCCGGCACCCCGATCGCCAGCTCGTCGTCGCCGTCACCGTTGAGGTCTCCGGCGGCGAGGGCGGCGCCGAAGCGGTCGAAGTAGCGTGGTTCCCCCTTCAGGGAGCGCTGCGACCAGGTTTCCGAGACCGCGGTGCGCAGCCCGGCGCGGGAGCCGTAGACGACGTGCACCGTGCCGTCGCCGTAGTCCATCGCCCGCTGGTTCTCGGTCAGGCCCTCGCCCGGTACGCCGATCGCCAGGTCGGCGTGGCCGTCGGCGTTGAAGTCACCGCAGGCCAGGGCCTCGCCGAAGAAGTCCCAGGCCTCGGCGCGGCCGCTGATCCCCGGGCTGTCCTGGGTGAGCAAGGTCGCCTTCCGCCGCCGGACGTCGAGCACGGTGACCGAGCCCTGGCCGTTCTTCAGGACCGTGTCCGCGGGCGCGCCCACGGCGACCTCGGCCCGTCCGTCGCCGTCGAAGTCCCCGGTGGCGAGCACCGCGCCGAACTGGTCGGTCTCCTTCTCGGGCTGTCCCACCCATCCGGTCCGCTGCGTGATCATGTACGGCTCGCGTCCGCTGAACCCGTACACCCCGACCGCGCCGCCACCCAGCCCCGGGGCGCCGATCACCAGCTCGTCGTCCCCGTCTCCGTCCAGGTCCCCCGCCGCGAGCGCGGCCCCGAACCGGCCGGAGTCGCGCTCGCGGCCCAGGTCGCCGGCGTCGATCACCCTGCCGGGCCGCAGGCCGTCCGGCGAGCCGTGGAACAGCAGCACCACGCCGTCGCCGTCGGCTCCCGGCCGGGAGCGGTCCTTCTCGGAGACGCCCACGGCCAGGTCGGCGCAGCGGTCGCCGTCGAAGTCACCGGTCGCCAGCGCCGAGCCGAACGCGTCCCCGGTCTCGCTCTCGCCGGGCACGCCGGGGTCGTCCTGGGTCAGCCTCCGGGCGGTGCGCATGTCGTACAGGACGGTGACCGCCCCCGCGCGGGCGTGGCCGCCGGAGCGGGTGTAGGGCGCGGCGACCGCGAGATCGGCCCGTCCGTCGCCGTCGAAGTCGGAGGGTACGCCGGAGCAGGCGCTCGCCATGGAGGGGGAGGTGGAGACCAGAAGGGAGGTGAAGGCAATGGAGACGAGAAACACGGCTCTCATAGCCATGATGGTTTCCGATAATTCGGACACGCGGCCCACAAGGATATGAAATTCACGTGGCCGGTACGGGTAAAGAACATGCCAGGATTGGAAGCATGGAAATCGACCTGGCCGACCTGGGATTCTGGCGGCGGCCGCTCAAGGAGCGGCATGAGGCGTTCGCGCGGCTTCGGGATCTCGACCGGCCGGTGTTCTTCGAGGAGAAGCGGGTGCCGCTGCTCCGCTCGGGCAAGGGTTTCTACGCGCTGGTCAGGCACGCCGACGTGGTGGAGGCCAGCCGCAACGCCAAGGTGTTCTCCAGCGAGCCCGGCGTGACCAGCCCCGAGCCGCCCGGCTGGGTCAAGCACGTGTTCGGCGAGTCCATGGTCAACATGGACGACCCCCGGCACGCCCGGCTCCGCCGCATCGTCTCCCGCGCGTTCAGCCCGAAGATGCTGAGCAACCTGCAGGGCGACATCGACGCCGCGTGCGCGCGGATCGTCGACGACGTGACGGCCTCGGGACCCGGCGACTTCGTCACGCAGGTGGCCGCCAAACTGCCCATCCACGTCATCTGCGACATGATGGGCGTCCCGGACGACGTGCGGGCCAAGGTCCACCAGCACGTCGACATCTCCACCGCCTACTCCGGTGTGCGGCCCAGCCTGGCGCACACGGTCAGGATGGCCGCCCAGAACACGCTCGCGCTGCTCGCCCTGCAGCGCCTGGTGATCAACCTGGGCAGGGAACGCTCGGGGGCACCGGGCAACGACCTGGTCTCCGCGCTGGTCACCGCCAACGTCGACGGTGAGAGGCTGACCGACAGGGAGCTGGGGTCGTTCTTCACGCTCCTGCTCGTGGCGGGCAACGAGACGGCCCGCAACACCATGGCGCACGGTATCAAGCTGCTGACCGACAACCCCGAGCAGCGGCGCCTGCTGGCAGACGACTTCGACGCCCACATCGGCGGCGCCATCGAGGAAATGGTCCGTTACGTCTCACCCATCATGCAGTTCCGCCGCACCGTCACCGAGGACTACGACCTGCGCGGCCTGCAGCTGAAGGCGGGCGACAAGGTGGTGCTCTTCTACGGCTCGGCCAACCGCGACGAGACGGTCTTCCCGGACGCCGACCGGTTCGACATCACCCGGGACACCAAGCCCCACGTGGGCTTCGGCGGCCCGGGGCCGCACTTCTGCCTGGGGGCCAACCTCGCCAGGCAGGAGATCAGGGCGATGTTCCGCGAGCTGTTCACCCGGCTGCCCGAGGTCCGCTCGGTCGGCGAGCCGGAGCTGCTGGTGTCCAACTTCGACAACAGCGTCCGCAGCCAGGCGTTCACCTTCTGAGGGCGGTCACCTGCCGGGCTGGGGAGCCGTCACCGGGCAGCCGGTCTTCGGCTCAGAGCGGATCAGCACGTTCCCCCGGACGGTGAGGAAGGTGAGCAGCGCCGCGAGGCCCATCATCGACGCGCTGACCAGCATGGTCGTATGGAATCCGGTGGTGAAGATCGTGGGGGAGTCGAAGGCGTCACCGGTCAGCCCGGCCAGCGGGGGGATCGCGGCCACCGCGAGCAGCCCGCCGGTCCTGGCGACGGCGTTGTTGACGCCGCTGGCCACCCCCGCGTGCCGCTCGTCGGCGCTGGCCAGCACGGTCGCGGTGAGCGGCGCGACCGCCGCCGACAGACCCAGGCCGAACAGGGTCGTCACGGGCAGCACGTCCACCACGTACGACGAGCCGGGGCCGATCCGCGACATCAGCAGCAGGGCTCCCGCGCAGACCAGGATGCCGGCCGTCATCGGCAGCCGGGGCCCGACGCGCCTGGCCAGCTCGCCCGCGCGCGACGACAGCAGCAGCATCAGGATCGTCACCGGGATCATCGCGGACCCGGCCAGCAGCGGGGAGAAGCCCGCCGACACCTGCAACTGGACCACCAGCAGGAAGAACACCACGCCCATCGCGGCGTACATGACGAACGTGACGACGTTGACCGCGGTGAACACCCTTGACGCGAAGACCTCGACCGGTACGAGCGCCCTGGGCGAGCGCCTGATCTCCAGCCAGACGAACGCGGCGCCCAGCGACACGCCTGCCAGGATCGGGACGACCTCCAGGCCGATCAGGCCGTAGGTGATCCCGGCCAGCGCCAGCGCCGCCAGCGCCGCACCGAGCACGTCGAACCGGCCGGCGGCCTCGGCGTTCCTGCTCTCCGGGACATGCCGCAGGGCGACCAGCACGACGAGCGCCGACAGCGGCAGGTTGATCAGGAACACCCAGCGCCAGCCGGCCGTCTCCACCAGCCACCCGCCGAGCAGCGGGCCGATGGCCGCGGCCACCCCGCCCAGACCCGACCACGCCCCGATCGCCCTGGGACGGTCCTCGCGGTCGAAGGACGACTGGATGATGGCCAGGGAGCCGGGGGTCAGCAGCGCCCCGCCGATGCCCTGCAGCGCGCGGGCCGCGATCAGCGTCTGCACGTTGGGCGCCAGGCCGCACAGGGCGGAGGCGAGGGCGAACCAGACGACGCCGATCAGGAAGATCCTGCGCCTGCCGTACCGGTCACCGAGCGAGCCGCCCAGCAGGATCAGACCCGCCAGGGTGAGGGTGTAGGCGTTGACGGTCCACTGCAGACCGGCCATGTCGGCGCCGAGATCGGCGCCGAGGGCGGGCAGCGCCACGTTGACCACCGTGCTGTCCAGCAGGGCGATGCCGGAACCGAGCACCGTGGTGAGCAGAACCCAGCGTCCCGCCGCAGAATTGAGACGGATGTGACCGTTGTCCATGCCGTCCATCATCGCTGACGCCCCGTGCCCACCTGACCTGCGCGCATGATTCAGAGAATGTCGGGTGACTCTGGTAGGACGGGTCCTGCCACGTTAAGCCTGACGGGAGTTTCCGATGGACTACAGCGAGTTCAACGACGACGTCGACGGTCTCCACCGTGGGGAGTACGCGGGCCTGCCCATCGTGAGCCTGCGCCCACCGGGGGCGCCCATGCCCGCGGCGGGCGAGGCGGCGTGGCGCGTCTCGGTCCGCGTCCACGACGCCAAGGAGACCTTCGAGGAGCACTTCGCACGCTTCGTCGAGACCGTCGACACCACCGAGGTCAGGGCGATCATCGTCGGCGGCTGGGGTGAGGCCTACGAGAACGACGCCTCGGGTCCCATCCGGCTGCTGGCCGAGAACGCGGCGCGGTTTCCCGCACTGCGTTCGCTCTTCTTCGGCGCGATGTCGTCGGAGGAGTGCGAGATCTCCTGGATCGTGCAGAGCGACGTCACCCCGTTGCTGGCGGCGTTCCCGCTGCTGGAGCGCCTGGAGGTCCGGGGCGGCACCGAGTTGAAGCTGCGGCCGATCCGGCACGACAACCTCAGGATCCTCCGGTTCGAGACGGGCGGCCTGCCCCCGGAGGTGGCCAGGGCGGTCGGCGAGAGCGACTTCCCCGCGCTGGAATACCTGGAGCTCTGGCTCGGGGCGGTGGAGTACGGCGGAGACACCACGGTGGCCGATCTGGAGGGCATCCTGTCCGGCGAGCGGCTGCCCGCGCTCAAGCACCTCGGCCTGCAGGACAGCGAGATCCAGGACGAGGTCGCCACGGCCGTCGCCGCAGCCCCGGTGGTGGCCCGGCTGGAGTCGCTGGCCCTGTCGATGGGCACGCTCACCGACGCGGGTGCCGAGGCGCTGCTGGAGAGCGGGTCGCGGGCCCACCTCAGGCGGCTGGACCTGCATCACCACTTCCTGAGCGACGCCATGGTCGGGCGCCTCAGGGCGGCGTTCTCCGGCGTCGAGCTCGACCTGTCCGAACAGGAGAAGCCCGACGACGACTGGTATTACGTCGCGGTCTCCGAATGACCGCGCTCGCCGTCGTCGGCACGCCGGGGGAGCGGCGGGTGACCATGTTCGCCGACGCCTGCGTCCGGCAGGGACTGCGCGAGCCCGCGGTCCTGCCGTGGACGTCCGTGCTGCGCGGCGCGGAGATCCGGATCGAGCCGGAGACGCTGGTACGGATCGACTCGCCGGGGGAGGACGCGGAGACGGACGAGCTGCTGCGCGGTGGCGGCGAGCCGTCCCGGGTCGGCGGCGGGGCCCGCTGGCACGCCGCGTTCGTCGCCGGGGCGGCGCGGGTCCGCGAGGCCGTCGGCCGGACTCCGGGGGCCGTGCTGCTCGCCGACGTCGAGGACATCTCGGTGATGTTCGACAAACGACGCTGCCACGCCAGGCTGTCGGCGGCCGGGGTGCCGGTGCCGCCCGCGCTGCCCGGACCGATCCGCGGCTATGCCGAGCTGCGCGAGCGGATGGGCGAGGCCCGCTGGGGACGGGTGTTCGTCAAACCGGCCCATGGCTCGTCGGCCTCGGGGGTCGTCGCCCTGCACGCGTCGGGCGACCGGGTCAGGGCGGTGACCTCGGCGGAGCTGGCCTCCGGGGGGCTGCGCAACTCCCTGCGGGTCAGGTGCTACGAGGACGAGTCCGACCTGGCGGCGATCGTCGAGGCGCTGGCCGGAGACGGGCTGCACGTCGAGCGATGGTTTCCCAAGGCGAGCCTCGGCGGGCGCGCGATAGATCTGAGGGTGGTCGTCGTGGACGGCACGCCCACCCACGCGGTCGTCCGCACGAGCCGGGGGCCCATAACGAACCTGCACCTCGGCGGTCTGCGCGGCGACCTCGGCGAGGTCAGGGCCGGACTCGGCGCCGAGGGATGGGCGCGGGCCCTGGAGGTCTGCGTGCGGGCGGCGGCCTGCTTTCCCGGGAGTCCGGCCGCCGGGGTCGACCTGATGGTCGGGGCCGACTGGCACGATCTCGCGGTGGCCGAGGTCAACGCGTTCGGCGACCTGCTGCCCCGGCTGGAGGGCCTGCCCGGTAGCGGCGCGGAGGGCCTCGACACCTACGGTGCCCAGGTCCGCGCGATCCTCGCCCGGCACTCGCCGCAGGGGGCGGGAAGAACCGCGACCCGGGCGGTCCCGTGACCTCGGGGGCGAAGGCGGGGCCGATGCGTGACATGAACGAGATCGTGGGCAGCCACGACCTGCTGCTGGTAACGCTCGACACGCTTCGGTACGACGTGGCGGAGGAACTGCTGGCGGCGGGTCGGCTGCCGAATCTCAGCAGGGCACTGCCGGGCGGCCGGTGGGAGCGGCGGCACAGTCCGGGGAGCTTTACCTACGCCGCGCACGCCGCGATCCTCGCCGGTTTCCTGCCCACCCCGATCGAGCCGGGACCGCATCCCCGTCCGTTCGCCGCCGCGTTCCCCGGGAGCGAGACCACGGCCCCGGGCACCTGGGTGTTCGACGCGCCCGATCTGCCCGGCGGGCTGGCCGGGGCGGGCTACCACACGGTCTGTGTCGGCGGGGTGGGGTTCTTCAACAAGCTGACCCCGCTCGGGTCCGCGCTGCCGGCGATGTTCGCCGAGAGCCACTGGGAGCCGGGGTTCGGGGTCACCTCGCGGACCTCGTTCGAAGCGCAGATCGCATGCGCCGAGCGGGTGGTCACGGGGGTGGACGGTCCGGTGTTCCTGTTCGTCAACGTGTCGGCCCTGCACCAGCCGAACTGGTTCCACCTGCCGGGCGCCACTCGCGAGCACGGTGACAGCCGGCGGAGCCACGCCGCCGCGCTCGAATACGTCGACCGGCACATCGGCAGGCTGTTCGCGCTGATGAGCGAACGGCGCCCTGGGTTCGCGATCGTCTGTTCCGATCACGGCACCGCCTACGGTGAAGATGGATACGTCGGGCACCGGATCGGTCACGAGGTCGTCTGGACCGTGCCCTACGGTGAGTTCACGATGGAGCGGGGGGAGTGGCGTTGACTCCGAGTCCTGGCCGGACGCCAGAGGTGGTGGACGGCGAGCGGGGTGCACCCGCGCCGCCGCCGGACGCCGCCTCACCCGATGCGGGGCCGTATCAGGGGTACGTCTACGCCTACCCGCACAAGACCGCCTACCGGCCGCTCGATCCGCGTCCGCCACTGGCGGAGGTGTGGGCCAGGGAGCCCGTCGACCACCTCTTCCTCTACCTGCACATCCCGTTCTGCGAGATGCGCTGCGGATTCTGCAACCTGTTCACCCGCACCGGCGCCCCCGAGGAACTCGTCGACGCCTATCTCGGCGCGCTGGAACGCCAGGCGAGCGCCGTACGGGGCGCCCTGAACGGTCCCCGCTTCGTGGCGGCGGCCGTCGGCGGCGGCACGCCGACCTATCTCAAGGCCGCCGAGCTCACCAGGATGTTCGACCTCGCCGAGCAGATCATGGGTGCCGACCTGCGGGCCGTCCCGATGGCGGTGGAGACCTCCCCGGCGACCGCGACGGCCGACCGGCTCGCGGTCCTCGCCGAGCGGGGCACGACCCGCGTCTCGATCGGCGTGCAGAGCTTCGTCGACGCCGAGGCCCGCGCGGCGGTCAGGCCGCAGCGGCGGCAGGAGGTCGAGACGGCGCTCGGCCGGATCCGCGAGGCCGGGTTCGAGACGCTCAACCTCGACCTGATCTACGGCATCGACGGGCAGACGGAGGCGTCCTGGCGTTACTCGCTGGACGCCGCGCTCGCCTGGAAGCCCGAGGAGATCTACCTCTACCCCCTGTACGTCCGCCCGCTCACCGGTCTGGGCCGTCGCGCCCGTGACTGGGACGACCACCGGCTCACCCTCTACCGTCAGGGCCGCGACCACCTGCTCGCCGCCGGGTACGAGCAGATCTCGATGCGGATGTTCCGGCTGCCGGGGCGGTCGAGCCCCGCCGAGTACAGCTGCCAGAGCGACGGCATGGTCGGCCTCGGCTGCGGTGCCCGCTCCTACACCTCTCATCTGCACTACTCCCACGAGTACGCGGTCGGCGCCGGCCAGGTGCGCGCGATCATCGACGACTACGTGCGCCTGGCTCCCGGGGAGTTCGCGGTCGCCAACGTGGGTTTCCGGCTGGACGAGGAGGACCGGCGCCGTCGCCACCTCATCCAGTCGCTGCTCCAGGCCGACGGGCTCGATCCCGAGGTCTACCGGGCCCGCTTCGGAGCCGGGGCCGAGGCCCACTTCGGCGAGGAGCTGGAGCGCCTGACGGCTGGGGGCCTGCTGGAGCGTGACGCGCCGCCGCCGGGCGGCGAAGGGGCGCGCCCCGGGTGGCTCCGGCTCACCGCCGAGGGGCTGGCCCGCTCCGACGCGATCGGTCCCGCGCTGTTCTCCGGCAGGGTCCGCGCGCTGATGGCCCGATACGAGGAACGGTGACAGGCTTGGCCGACTCACCCGGCGCCCCCGCCTCCGGAATCCGCCACCTGCCGCTCCTGCCGGGCAGGCCCGGTGGATCAAGTGATCCGAGCGCCGACGGCGAAGGTCGCGATCACCTGACGATCCTCTACCGGGGGCCGCTGGCGAGCTGTGACTACGACTGCCCCTACTGCCCGTTCGCCAAGCGGCGCGACAGCCCGGAGCAGCTGAGCCGGGACCGGGTGGCGCTGGAGAGGTTCACCGCCTGGGTGGCGGGACGGGAGCATCCGGTCTCGGTGCTGTTCACCCCGTGGGGCGAGGGCCTGGTCCGCTCGTGGTACCGCCGGGCGATGGTCGAGCTGAGCCACCTCCCGCACGTGCGGCGGGTCGCCATCCAGACCAACCTCAGCTGCCGGTCCGGCTGGCTGACCGAGGCCGACCTGGACACGCTCGCCCTCTGGGCGACCTACCACCCCGGCCAGGTCACCCACGAGCGCTTTCTCGCCCGCTGCCGCGACCTGGTCGCGCGCGGGGTCCGTTTCAGCGTCGGCGTCGTCGGGCTGCCCGAGCACCTCGGCCACGCCCGCCGTATCCGGGCCGACCTGCCCGCGGAGATCTACGTCTGGGTGAACGCGGCGGAGGGCACCGTCTACACCGATGACGAGGCCGCCGACTGGACGGCGATAGATCCGCTCTTCCGGCACAGCCGGACGCCGCACCGGAGTGCCGGCCTGCCCTGCCGTACCGGCGACAGCGTGATCTCCGTCGACGGCGACGGCACCGTGCGGCGCTGCCACTTCGTCCCGGCCGTGCTCGGAAACCTCTACGAGGGCACGTTCAGGCCGAGGGCCACGGCGTGCCCGGCGGCGATCTGCGACTGCCACATCGGCTACGTGCACCTGGAGGCGACCGGTCTCTACGACGTCTTCGCCGGGGGAGTCCTGGAACGCATCCCCGCCGGCTGAGGTCGGATGACGAACGGCCAGGCGCGCCAGGCGGCCCGTCAGGATGTTCCGCGACTGACATGGTGCCAGCAAAATGGCGGCGCAAGAGCCGTGCCGCCTCGTCAGGCAGATGACGGCACCCTGTCATCAAGCCGCCTCCGGATGACTCCCGGCAACCAGGCGAGCGCGAGAACCGCCACGAACACCGGAAACCAGGCCAGCCGGTGCAGCAGCCAGACCGGCTCGTCCGGCACGGCCAGCAGGCCGGGGACGTCGCCGAGGCGCAGGGCGGCGACGGCGATCACGGCCGGCGCGCTCTGGTGCCACAGGAAGAGCGTCATCGCCGACAGGTTGGCCAGCGCGACCGTGGCCCACAGCCGGGGACGCCGCATCAACCGGGCCAGCGGAGCGCGCGCCAGCAGCGCCACCCCCACCTGGGCGAGCCCGAAGCAGACCGCCGCCAGGGTGGGCGGCCCCAGGTTGGAGACCGCGGCCCCGGTCACCCCCACCATGCTCGCCGGATACCCGAATCCGGCGACCAGCAGCGCCGCCCCGGCCGCCCCGCCGGCCAGCAGACCCACCGCCACCCGGCGCGAGCCGAGCAGGCCGCTCGCCCAGGCGATCCCCAGTGCGTACGGCACCAGCCAGCCGGCCACCAGGTTCGCCCATCCCAGCCAGGCGGGACCGCCGAGCCAGAACCTGGCCAGGTCCACCCCGAGCACCACCGCGAACGCCACGGCGGCCGTGACAGCCGGATGCGCCCGCAGAAGCAGGGGAGTGGCCGCGGTCAGCGCGGCGAAGACGGCCAGGAACCACAGCGGCCCCACCGCCGGGAACAGCATCGACCTGATCAGCCCCACCGGCGCCCCGCGCAGCGCCATCCCCGTTGCGATTCCCGTCCAGACCAGGGCGAGCGGTACCACCGGCCCCAGCAGCCTCCCCATCCTGGCCCGCACCCACGCCCCCGCCGGATACGCCTCGCGGGCAACCCCCGCTGGAGCGCGCGATGCGGTGGGGGCCGCGGAGTCCGGCCCGAGGGCCGCCGCCGGGCGGAGACCGCGCGCCGCCGCGTAGCCGCCGACGAAGAAGAACACCGCCAGTGTCTGGAACACCCAGGACAGCGGTGTCAACGCCGGCAGGTGGCTGAGCGGGCTGGCCATGTACACCGCCCCCGCCGGGCCCGGCGCCCACGCCGTCACCAGCCAGTGCCCCAGCACCACGCCCAGGATCGCCAGCGCCCGCAGCGCGTCCACCCCCCTGTCCCGGCCGGCCGGGGTGGCCGCCTCGATCCCGGCCGCGAGACTAGCCACCGGACACCTCGTCGCTTCGGCCGAGGGCGATCAGGGTCAGGTTGCGCAGCGACTCGCTGCCCGGCTTGAGATAGTCGTCGTGCCTGGCGGCTTCGGTCCCGAACGGGCGGGCGCCGAAGGCCGGGGCGGCGGGATCGGGGCCGAAGCCGAACGGGCCGATCCAGAGTTTGGGCACCTCGCGCATCCAGTCGAGGGCGCCGCTGCCCACCCACAGACGGGTGCCGCCCAGCTCGGCAGCCGAGGAGACGCCCAGTCCCGGGCTGCCGAAGACGGCCGTGTCGGCGACGCCGGAGGCGGGTACGGCCCCGCCGCACACCACCGAGCCGTAGCTGTGGCACAGCAGGCTGACCCGCTTGCCACCCAGGGCTTCGGTGACGTAGCGCCGCAACTCCACCGCGCCCCGCTCGGCGGCCCCGCCGGTCATCACGCGAAGGCTGAGCATCGCCGGGCTGTCATAGCCGAGCCAGGCGACCACCGCCAGCCTCGCCCCCGGATCCAGCGCCCGGGCCTCGGCCAGCACCGCCCGCGCCCCTCCCCCCGGCGTGTTGTACCGCTTGGCCCTGCCGCCGTCGAAGGTGGCGGCCGTGGTGTCGGCCCCGGGGACGATGACCGCGACGTACTCGGCCGCGGCGAGATCGCCGTAGACCCGGACCACCCGGTCGCCCACGGGCGGCGGGACCGTCACGTAGGCGAGCGCCGTGGCGACGGCCACGACGAGCGTGCGGCGGAACATGCGAGCCTCCTGTCCGGCCTGCGGGATTGGACAGGAGGCTAGGAACCGCGGCCCGTCGATCGCATCACCCCGGGGAGGTGTCTTCGCGATCCCTCTCGGGGGTGATGCGGGCTCACCCGGCGAGCGAGGCCGGCGCCACCAGGACCCTCAGGCCGGAGGTGAGAACCCGGCCGGGGCGCGAGTGTCCGGTGACCGGCCGCGTCTCCACGCGAACCGTTCGTCGTCCGGTGCGGTGTCCGGCGGGCGGGGGGAAGATGACTCCGCAGGCCCCGAGGCGCCGCGAACTCATTCGCCTGGGCGGACCAGGCCCGTCTCGTAGGCGTGCACGATCGCCTGGGCGCGGTCGCGCAGGTTCAGCTTCGCGAGGATCCGGCCCACGTGGGTCTTGACGGTCTGCTCCGACAGGATCAGCTCCTCGGCGATCTCCTGGTTGGACCTGCCCCGCGCGATGAGCGCGAGCACCTCGGTCTCGCGCTCGGTGATGTCGTCCAGGCGCCCGCGCGGGCGGCGCGGGCCGACACGGGCGAACTCCGCGATCAGCCGCCGGGTCACCGAGGGCGCCAGCAGCGCCTCCCCGGCCGCCAGCACCCGTACCGCCTCGGCCAGCTGCTGCGCCGAGGCGTCCTTGAGCAGGAACCCGCTCGCCCCGGCCCGCAGCGCCTCGTAGACGTAGTCGTCGAGGTCGAACGTGGTCAGAATCAGGATCCTCGGGGTGGGGCCGGTGGACTCCATGATCTCCCGTGTCGCCGCGAGGCCGTCCATGACCGGCATCCGCACGTCCATCAGCACGACGTCGGGCCGCAGTTCGGCCGTCCGGGCCACGGCCTCGCGCCCGTCGGCGGCCTCGCCCACGACCTCGATGTCCGGCTGCGAGCTCAGGAAAACGGTGAAGCCGGTCCGTACCATGCCCTGGTCGTCGGCTATGAGCACCCGGATCGTCATCGAATCTCCTTGAGCGTGGAGACCCCGGGCTTCGGCCCCGGGGCAGGAGGTCAAGCGTTCTCCGTGATCGGCAGTATGGCGGTGACCGCGAAGCCCGCCCCGACCGGCCCGGCCCACAGGCTTCCGCCGAGCATGGACACCCGTTCCCGCATCCCGATCAGGCCGTGCCCCATGCGCCGGGGTTCCCCGGGGGAACGGTGCCCGGCGTCATTCGTCACCTGGACGTGCAGCTCGGCGCCGTACCGGGCGATCCTCATCGAGACGGCCGAACCGGGTGCGTGCCGCATGGCGTTGCTGAGTGACTCCTGGGCGATCCGGTAGGCGGACAGGCTCACCGCCGTGGGCAGTCCCGTCAGGTCACCGCCCACCTTGAGCGTCACGGTGAGCCCTGCGGAGCGCGCGGTGTCGATGAGTTCCTCCAGGCGGCCGAGGCCCGGCTGCGGCGCGATGTCCGGGTGCCCGTCATCCTCCCTCAGCACGCCCAGTACGCGGCGCATCTCGGTCATGGCCGCGAGCGACAGCGCGCGGATCTCTCTCAGTCCTTCCTCCAGGCGCTCCGCGTCTCCGGCCGCCCGCAGCGGAACGGCCTCCGCCTGGATGGCGATCACCGACATGTGGTGGGCGACGACGTCGTGCAGTTCCCTGGCGATCCTGGTCCTCTCCTCCAGCACGGCCTGTCCGGCCAGTGCCTGCCGGCTGCGCCGCTCCTCCTGGGCCAGCAGGCCGATGGCCAGCCGCCGGGCACGCACGTTGTGGCCGAACAGGACGGTCACCGTGACGATGCCGGCGACGACGGCCAGCGAGCCGGGGTGGATCATCCAGGCGACGAGGACCGAGACGATCCACACGCCCACGGTGATGTGCCGCTCCGAGCGGACCGCGACCGCGTAGACCACGAGTACGTACATGATCGTGGCAGCCGTGCTGTACGGAGGATCGGACAACTGCCGTGAGACGACCGTACCCAGGGGGATCAGCACGATCGCCATCCGCCAGGCGGCCAGTGGCCACCGGCCACGGAGCGCGAGCGGCAGGGAGAAGGCAAGGGCCGCGAACGTGAGCACCTCCGCGTCGAGCGGGGAGTGTGTCCGGATCACCCCATCCCTGAGCAGGGAGAGACCTGCGTCGAACAGCGTGAAGGTCAGCGCCAGGTCGGCCAGCAGGACCAGGTCGATCGTCCGGAACGGCAGCAGCCCCAGCGCCCTCGGCATGCGGGGGCGGAGGCGGCGTGACCGGGGGCGGCCGGCAGGATCGGCCGCCCCGGTCACCAGCGCCTCGACGAGGGGGTGGGTCAGTCGCGCGGCGGCCTCCCGTACCGGCCGCGCGTGCCGTGCGAGGGCCTGCCGCGCGGAGCTGGGGATCATCCGGATCAGCCTAGGCGGCGCGGCCGTGGTCCGCGTCCCACCAGGGGGTGATCTTCAGCGTCACCCGCCTCCGGGCCGCGGGGCACGGCCGGGACGTCCACCGTGACGGAACCCGCACCATCCGGTGGGCTCAGGCCGGGCTCAGGCCGCGCAGCACGAAGCCGGAGACCATCTCCGCGGCCTCCTCGGGCGTCACCGCGCCGCTGAGCAGCGGAACCCGCTCGGCGCCGATGACGGCGAGGATGAAGCGGGCGGCGACTTCCACGTCGGGGGCGTGGAAGTCGCCCGAGGCCACGCCGCTGTCGATGATGCCGGTCAGGATGCGCTGCATCGGCTCGACATGGTCGGCCAGGCGCTGGTAGGCGTCGGGGCCCAGCGCCGCGGACAGGTCGGCGGGGCCGGGATGGGGATGGGCGAGCAGCCCGTCGAGCTGGAGCCTGACGAAGACCCGCAGCCGCTCGGCGGGCAGGGCCCGCTCGGGCAGCTCCCGCTCGTAGCTGTCGATGAAGTAGTGCGTCACCCGCTCGGTGAAGGCCAGCAGCAGCGCGGCCTTGTCGGGGAAGTAGTTGTACAGCACGGTGCGGGTGATCTCGGCCTCGCTCGCCACGTCGGTCATGGAGATGGCGTCGATGCCCTGCTCCCGGGAGAGACGCGAGACCGCCCGCAGGATGCGGTCCTGTGTCTGGGCGCGGTGCTCGCCGATGGTCGCGGCCGAAATCCGGGGCATGGCCCCATGGTCGCACAGTGCCGTCGCCGGCTGTCAGGTCGTTTGGGGTCCGGCCGCGAGGTCAGCGCTGGGGGCGGGCCGAACTCATGGCGGCCTGCAGGTCCTTGGTGCTGGGGGCCGGGGGGAGCGGAGGGCCGACGCGGTCGGCGCGGCAGGCGTCGAGGATCAGGCCGATCAGTCGCCGCCACGCCTGAGGGGCGGTGCAGCGGGTGGAGCCGAGCACCCCGGCGTTGGCCATCATGATCAGCATAAGGTCCTGACCGGTGAAGTCGGCGCGCAGCGTCCCCGCGCGGCGGGCCCGCTCGATCACCCGGTCGACCGCCGCCATCGCCCGTGCTCTCGGCGCCTCCAGCGCCGCGGTGGGGAAACAGGTGGTGAGGGCCTCGGTCACCCCCTGGTCGGCGGCTTGCATCCCGCAGACGTGTTCGACCAGCCCGGCGAACGCCTCCCAGGGGTCGTCGGCGAGCTCCGCCGCCTCGGCGGCCTCGACGAAATCGGCCATGTGGTCGGCCAGGATCGCCTCGATGAGCGCCTCGCGGTCGGGGAAGCGCCGGTAGAGCGTGGCGATGTTCACCTCGGCCCGGCGGGCGATCTCCTCCAGGGGCACGTCGAGCCCGCGCTCGCGGAACGCGACGCGCGCCGCCGTCATGATCCGTTCCCGGTTGATCTCGGCGTCCCTGCGCAACCTCCGCCGTTTGCACGCTTCCATGAGCCGATTCTACAAAGTGAAGGGTTCCCTGCGGTTGTGCTACGGTGGCGGCAAACGAAGGTGTGCCTTCACTTATTTTTCGGAGTGCCTGATGAACGTTGTCCTCTGGATCGGGCAGGGCCTGCTCGCCGCGATGTTCCTCATCGCGGGTCTCACCAAGTCCACCCAGCCGCGCGAGAAGCTGATCGCCAACTTGGGGGGATGGGTGGAGGATTTCTCCGGCGGACAGGTCAAGGCCATCGGCATCCTTGAGGTGCTGGCCGGGATCGGGCTGATCCTGCCCGCTCTCACCGGCATCCTGCCCGTGCTGACCCCGCTCGCCGCCGCCGGCCTGGTGATCACGATGATCGGCGCCATCGTCGTGCACGCCCGGCGCAAGGAGTATTCGGCACTTCCGATGAACCTGGTGCTCCTGCTGCTGGCCGCCTTCGTGGCCTGGGGCCGTTTCGGGCCGTACGCCTTCTGAGTGCCGTATGCCTTGGGGGTCTTTGCCGGGACTGGGGATCGGCGCCGGACAGGTGAACGCTCCGGTACGGAGAATCCGTGCCGGAGCGTTCACTCGTGCTGTGGGACGACCGGGCTCAGGCGGCGACCTCGGACCGGGCCACCCGGCCGAGCTCACCCAGGACCTCGGTGTTGAGCAGGTAGGCGAGCTTGGTCTCGCGGATCAGCCGCTGCTTCTCGGCCTCGTCCAGGGGTAGTGCGTCCAGCCGGGCCCGGTACTCGTTCTTGAAACGGGGCAGGCTGCCGATCCCGTCGAACAGGTAGAAGTCGATGCCGCCGCCCGGCTGGTAGCCGTAGATCTTCTGCAGCTCCATCCGGATGAACTGCCCGCCGGACAGGTCGCCCATGTAGCGGGTGTAGTGGTGGGCGATGTAGCCGGCCGGCCAGGTGGCGACCTGGTTGATGCGGGCGACCAGGGTCAGGGTCGGCTTGGAGGGCTCGATCCTGGACCGCCAGCCGGACCCGTAGATCGTCTCCAGGTCGCGGACCAGGGCCTCCTCCCGGTAGAGCTCGGGAAGGACGAACGGTGCCGCGACGGGGTCCTCGGCGAGCGACCGTGCGGCGCCGTCCAGGGCCACGTAGGCGAAGTAGTGCTGGGCGACCATCTCGCCGTACGCCTCGGGGGTGAGGCTGCCCGCCATCAGGGCCTTGAGGTAGCTCTCGTCCTCGGCGGATTCGTGGTCGCCCCAGGTGGCGTTCCTGAGGACTTCGGAGAACGGCGGCTCACTCATGATCACTCCGCGGCGAGGAAACTTTTCATGACGCAGTGTCACAAAAATCGCACCCTCCCGTCAAGCTGATGACGACACCTCGTCATTAAACCGGCCACCCTCCGCGTCGAGTTTCGGGTGGGACGTGCGGGGATGGGGTTCTCGGTGCGAGCGGGTGGGACATGTCGCCGGGAGCCGGGCGCGTCGGATGGTGCGGTGGCTTCCGAGGGGGGTGCCTTCGCCGCCAATCTACCCTTAGGTTAGGCTCGGCTAACTTTTACAGCGTTGTCGAAGCTGTGATCGGACTCCTCTCGATCGACAGAAGGAAAACACAGCCATGCCCGCTGAACCCCCCAAAGCCGTGCTCGCACCGGCAGCGGGTGCCCTGCTGTTCGGGCCCGCCGCCTGCGGAAACGATTCCGGGAGCGGTTCCGCCGCCGCAGGTTCCGCCGCCCTGGCCGGCCGGCTCCTCGAAGAGGGGGGTCGGTCCCCGGCGGACGCGTTCTTCGTCCGGGAGGCCGGCGCGCTCCAGGTTCCCGCGGTGGAGCTCAACGATCTCGGTCGGCCTGGGGCCACGATCGCGTTGATCAGGGAATCAGGACTCGTCTTCTGACCATGCGACCGCATCTCGCCAAACGGGTCCGCCATGACGGACCCACCCCATGGTCGTTCGGGCGTGTCCTGCCGGTGGCCGGACGTCCTCGCAGGCCGCTACTGCTCGCCCTGTCGGTACTGGCCGTCGCGGTGGCCCTCATCCCGGTGCTCTATCTCGGCGTGCGGACGGCCGAAGCGGGCTGGGAGCGTATCGCCGAGGAGGTGTTCACCCCGCGAGTCGCGCTACTCGCGCTCCGTACCCTCGGCCTGGCGGTGGTGGTGAGCGCCGGTTGCCTCGTGCTGGGGGTCGGCTCGGCGTTCCTGGTCGTACGGACAGATCTGCCCGCCAGACGCGCGTTCGCGGTCCTGGCGGCCCTGCCGCTCGCGGTGCCGACCTATATCGCGGCATTCGCGTGGAGATCGACCGTGGACGGGTTCGAGGGCTTCTGGGCGGCGGCGCTGGTGCTGACGCTGTGCTCCTATCCCTACGTCTTCCTGCCCGTCGCCGCAGCGCTCAAGGGCGCCGACCCGGCCCAGGAGGAGGTGTCTCGGTCGCTGGGCAGAAACGCCTGGCGCACTTTCACCGGCGTGACACTGCGGCAGGTCCGTCCCGCGGTCGCGGGCGGCGCGCTGCTGGTGGCACTGTACGTTCTGTCGGATTTCGGTGCGGTGTCGATCGTACGGGCCGACACCTTCACCCGGGCCATCTTCGTCGCCTTCGACCTGGGCTTCGACCGGACCGGGGCGCTGGTGCTGTCAAGCGTGCTGGTCCTCCTGACGATGCTCATACTCGCGGGTGAGACGGCGAGCCGCCATCGCGGTGCCCGCTACGCTCATCTGGGCGCCGCCCGCCGGGCCCCGGCCCGGTTCCGCCTCGCCCGGACGCGGTGGCCCGCCACCTTCGTGCTGCTCGCTCTCGCCGGGCTCTCCCTCGGTGTCACCGTGGTGAGCCTCGGCCACCGGATGATCGAGGGTGTCTCGCGGCCGGGGGCCTGGCCCGAGGTGGCCGCCGCCGCGGGCAACTCGCTCTGGCTCTCCTTCGCGGGCACCGCGCTCACCGTGCTGCTCGCGCTGCCGCTGGGCGTGCTCACCGCCAAGGCGCCAAGCCCGCTGACCACACTGCTCGATCGTCTCGGCTACCTCAGCCACGCCCTGCCGGGGCTGGTCATCGGCCTCTCCCTGGTCTCCTTCGGAATCAGCCTCGCCTATCCGATCTACCAGACGACCTGGCTGCTCGCGCTCGGCTACGCCGCCCTGTTCCTTCCGCTGGCGGTGGCCGCGGTCACCGCGGCGGCGGCCCAGGCGCCACCCGTCCTGGAAGACGTCGCCCGATCACTGGGCCGAAGACCGCCGGCCGTGCTGCGCACGGTGACCCTGCCCCTCACCCTGCCCGGGATCGGCGCCGGCGCCGCGCTGGCCTTCCTGGCCTGCATGAAGGAACTGCCCGCTACGCTCCTGTTGCGCCCGACAGGTGTCGACACCCTCGCCACCGAACTGTGGACGCACACCACCGTGGCGGCCTACGCCGCCGCCGCCCCCTACGCGGCGTTGCTCGTGCTGCTGTCATCGGTGCCCGCGTGGCTGCTCACCTCGCGCACCGGCATTCTCACCAGGGAGTCCACCAGATGAGCCGGCTGGAACTGAGTGGCATCGCCAAGAGGTACGGCGCGATGACCGCGCTCGCCGGAGTCGACCTCACCGTGCCGAGCGGCACCCTGACCGCCGTACTCGGCCCTTCGGGGTGCGGCAAGACGACCCTGCTGCGCTGTGTGGCGGGTTTCGAACGGCTCGATGCCGGTGAGATCGCCATTGACGGGCGGATCGTCGCGGGTCCGGGGACGCACACCTCCCCGGAACGCCGGCATGTCGTCACCGTCCCGCAGGAGGGCGCGCTCTTCCCGCACCTGTCGGTGGGCGACAACGTCGGGTACGGCCTGAACCGGGAGGAACGGCGTTCGGGCCGCGTCGAGGAAGTGCTCACCCTGGTGGGCCTGTCCGGACAGGGCGAGCGGATGCCGCATCACCTGTCCGGCGGGCAGCAGCAGCGCGTGGCGGTCGCCAGGGCGCTGGCACCGCGTCCCTCCCTCATCCTGCTCGACGAACCGTTCAGCGCGCTGGACGCCGGACTCCGCGCCGACCTGCGGCGCGACGTGCGCGCCGCGCTACGGGCCGACGGGGCGACCGCCATCCTCGTCACCCACGACCAGGGCGAGGCCCTCTCCAGCGCCGATCAGGTCGCGGTGATGCGCGACGGCCTGGTCGTCCAGAGCGGACCGGCGGTCGACGTCTACCGGGAACCGGTGGACCCATGGGTGGCGGCGTTCGTGGGTGACGCGGTGTTCCTGCCCGCCGGAACCGATATCGGCCCGGGCGCGGGTGGCACCGTGCTGTCCACGGCACTCGGTCACATCCCGGTGGGTGGGATACCGGCGGGGACCGGGAGCCTCACCGCCATGGTGCGCCCCGAACAGATCCGCCTCACCACGGCGTCGACCGGCCCGGCGGTGACCGCGACCGTGACCGGTTACGACTTTCACGGCCATGACGCGATCGTCACGCTCCGGCTCGCCGACGACACCCAGATCATCGCGCGAGTACCCGGCCACACGGCCCCGGTGACGGCGGGATCCGCGGTCGGGGTGCTCGTGGAGGGCGTCTGCCAGGCCTGGCGCGAGATCTAGGGGAGAGCGCGCACACCGGTTGTCCGTGATGGAGCGGGCACGCAGCGGGTGAGACCGGGCTCTGACCCCGGCGTATCCACCCACAGCGGGTGAT
>NZ_JBEXUE010000104.1:0-25291 GCF_040614275.1 Streptosporangium sp. NPDC006013 | reverse complement strand
CGCGTCCCACCCGGGTGGGACGCGGGCCGCACGGCATCGGTCGCCGCATCGGTCGCCGTATCGGTCATGGGGACCAGCCGGAGCGCAGGGCACGGGCGGTGACCAGGGCCTGCTCGACCTCCGCCGGGGCCGGCCAGGGAGCACCGCCGGGGCGGAGCAGCGCGGCCCGGATGGCCGCCAGGTGCTCGATCGCGTCCGGCGGCAGCCCGCTCCGCTCGGTCAGCCAGGCCGTGACGTCCGTGTGGTCGCGCAGTGGCCGGGTGACGAGATCCCAGGTGCCGAGGAGTTCGGTCAGGTCGCCGATCCTCAGCGGGGTGCCGCCCCGCCGGACCACGGCGGCCGCGGCCAGCTCGGCGCGGGCGACGAGTTCGGGCTCGGTGCTCCGATCCCAGAGCGGGGACGGCGGATCGGCGAGCCACCGCTCCGCCTCACGGGAGAACCCCGCGGCGGACAGCAGCGCGGCCAGCTCGACCGCGGCCCTGTGATGCCCGGCCTGTGCCGCCTGACGGAACCAGTGCTGCCCGCCCCGCAGGTCACTGTGCTCGGCGATGAGCAGCAGGCCGAAATTGAAAGCGGCCTCCGGATCGCCACCCGCCGCGGCCCGGCTGAACCAGTGGCTGGCCCCCCGCGCGTCGCTCATCTCCACGCACACGAACCCCGCGGTCCGCTGGTCGTCGATCCTGCCGGTGCAGGCGGCCCGCTCGAACCAGGCGCGAGCGGTGCGCAGGTCGCCGAGGGAGAGCGCGATCCCGCCGAGCTGGGACGCGGCTCCGGGGTGCTCGTTCCTGGCGGCCAGCCGGTAGAACGCCTCCGCCCCCTCCGGATCGCGGTTGGCCTGCAGGAAAAGGCCGAGGTGGTAGGCCGCGTCGGCGTGACCGCCCCGGGCGGCCAGCTCCCACCAGCGCAGCGTCTCGTCGTCCTCGCCGGAGGCGTAGGCGAGGAACCCCAGGTCGTGGGCCGAGGCCAGATCGCCGTCCATCGCGGCCCTGCGGTGCCACTCCCCGGCGGACTTCGTCTCGCCGGCGTCCTCGCAGAGCAGCGCGAGCCTCCTGGCCGCGGCACGGGAGCCCGCCCTGGCCGCCGTCTCGTACCACCGCCGGGCAGCCGGGGCGTCGCCGTGCTGGTCGAGCAGGAGCGTCGCCAGGTTCACCGCGGCCTCGACGTCGCCGGCGTCGGCCGCCAGCTCGTACCACCTCGCGGCCTCTGCGGGGGTGCCGTGCTTCTCGTGCCAGACGCCCAGGTTGTAGGCGCTGTCGAGGTTGCCCGCGGCCGCCGCGCGCTCCCACCAGTGCCGCGCCGCCGAGCGGTCGCCCCGCTGCGCGAAGTGGCGGCCGAGCAGGTGGGCGGCCTGCACGTCACCGCCGTGCGCGGAGAGCAGCAGTTCCGTCTCGCCGTCCGTGTCGTTCTCGTGCTCAGTGCTCCGGGGGGTGGGTATCAGCCCCGCGCTCGCCTCCGGGTCGTCAGGCCACCACCCCATGTCCCCTCCTTGCCGACGGCACGCAGCCGACAGATCACAGGGTGCCATGTAACCGCTCGATCGCGGAGGGTAATCCTGGAGTTCCGTCTCGCGTCCGGCTCAGACGAATTTGACGAACCCCACGTACATTCCCATCGAGCAGCTGTAACGCAGGGAACCCGCGTCCCGTGCGCCGAGCCGCACGGTGGCGGGGAGCGCCACGTCGCGGCCGTCGATGGTGAGCGTCCGGGTGCAGCCGGGATCGTCCCCCAGGTGGAAGACGAGTTCGGTGGGCACTTTCGCGCGGCCGGTCACCACGCCGGGACGGTAGCCGCCGCGGGTGGCCCAGATCTCGATCCGCTGCACGCCGCCGGTGCGGGTGGCGGTTCCCGCCGGGCCGTCCGGCGCCGGCGCGGGGTGACCCGCCGCCAGCGCCGGGCCGCCGGATCCGGGGAGCCAGCCTCCCAGGCGCAGCCCCGAGGAGACGGTCCACAGGCCCGCCGCCAGCGCGACGACCCCCGCCAGCGCCGCCAGCCTGGTGGTGGCGGCCCGCCGCAGGATGAGTCCGAGCAGTGCGAACGCGGGTGCCGTCCCGGCCACGAACCCGGCCATCACCGCGGCCCCGCTCGGCGCCGACCCGCTGGACACCGCCACCATCTCGACGCTGAGCGTCACCCCGCACGGCAGCAGGACCGTCGCCGCGCCCAGCGCCACCGCCCTGGGCGCGGGAGCGGTGATCCGGGAGACGGTGCCGCGCCAGGAGGCGCGCCCGGCCGCGGCCCCGTCGGGTCCGTGGCCATCGTCCGGCTCGCCGCTTTCCGGCGGATGTTCGCAGCCGTGCCCGTCCGGTTCGGGGCCGCGGTCCCGCTCGCGGCCGAACGTGCGGATTCCGAAGATCATGACCGCGATCCCGGCCACTACGAGCAGTGCGGCCCTGAGCTGAGGTCCCAGCTGTACGGCGGACCCCGCCAGTCCGAGCAGTGCCCCGGCCGCCACATGGGAGCCGAAGCGCCCGGCCAGGAAGAGCACGACGGCCGCCAGGTTCGACGGCCTCGCGGGGTGCGACGGCCCCGAGGCGAGCCCGCCGCGCCCGCCGGAGCAGGCCGATCGGCCGCCGGAGGAGAGTCCGGTGAGCAGGCCGCCCTGCACGGCCGCGCACGAGGTGGTGCCCGCCAGCAGCCCCGCGGCGAGCCCTCCGGCGAACAGCGTGGCCGCCCCCGCGCTCAGCGGATGTCTCCGGTACCACTCCAGATCCCCACGGAGTAAACCTAATCCCGCCGGAGGTCAACCGACAGTGACATTTCCTTACCCAGCGCTTATGTCGCCCTTACCGGACGTCCCGTTTCCTGCCGTCGGGGACGCGACACCCGAGCCGTTCCCCGCCGTCCGTCACACGGTGCCCTGGGCGTTCGCGAAGATCGACGTGTCGAGGGTGAAGTCGACCGGTTCCGGGATGTGCAGGTGCGAGCCCATCTCGACCCGGGTGGAGGTCCGGTACGCCCCCTCCTTGGGGTCGCTGAGGACCGTCACGGTGGCGGGGGTGGCCACCGGGTCGATGAGGAGCATCACCGGGACGCCACCGGAGGCGTAGATGTCGGGCTTGCGGTCACGGTCGTCGATGACGCTTCCCGGCGACACGATCTCGGCCACCATGAGCAGGCCGGAGGAGAGCAGCTCACGGGCTCCCCAGCGCGGGCAGTCGACCTGGGCCAGCACGAAATCGGGAACGATAGGGTCGCGTGGTCCGTCGATGCAGACGTCTACGTTGCCGCTGAAGCCGTCCCACTCCTTCTCTTCGATGAGGGGAAGGAGGGCTCTGTACAGACGCATTGCGATCCGGGCATGTTCGGGGGTGCCCATCGGGCTCACTATCAGTCTCCCGTCGATGATCTCGGTCCGCAGCCCGGGGAGCTGCGGGAGCGCGTCGAAGAGCTCGCGCGCCGTACCTGGCAGGGGCTGGGACGAGGTCTCGGGGGAGGGGCGCAGGTGGGCGTGGCTCCGTCGCGATGTCATGACCATGAAGATATGCCCCTTCGTGTTCTGATGAACACGTTGAGTATCGCAAGTGGGCCGAGCGGGCGGGAGCCTTTACCGGGATCTGAGCCGTCAGACCCAGCCGGGGCGGACGAGGCCGGATTCGTAGGCGATGACGACGAGCTGGGCGCGGTCGCGGGCGTGGAGTTTCATCATGGTCCGGCTGACGTGGGTCTTGGCGGTGGCGGGGCTCATGAAGAGCTTGCCGGCGATCTCGTCGTTGGTCATCCCGGTGCCGACCAGGGCGAGGACCTCGCGCTCGCGGTCGGTGAGCAGGTCGAGATCGCGGTTGCGACGCGGCTCCTTGGCACGGCTGGCGTACTCGGCGATCAGGCGGCGGGTCACGCTGGGGGAGAGCAGCGCGTCGCCTCCGGCCACCACCCGGACGGCCTGGATGAGCTCGGCCGGTTCGGTGTCCTTGACCAGGAAGCCGCTGGCGCCGTTGCGGAGGGCCTCGAAGACGTACTCGTCGAGCTCGAAGGTGGTCAAGATGATGATCTTCGGCCCGGGAGGCATCTCCCTGGTGGCGGTCAGCCCGTCCATGCCGGGCATGCGGATGTCCATCAGGACCACGTCCGGCTCGTGCTCGGCGGCCAGCCGCAGGGCCTGGGACCCGTCGCCGGCCTCGGCCACCACGGTCATCCCCGGCTGTGCGTCCAGCAGGGCCCGGAACCCCGCCCTGACGAGGGCCTGGTCGTCGGCGAGGACGATCTTGATCATTCGGACTCCTCCGGGATCGGCAGCCGGGCCTCGACGCGGAAGCCCCTTCCATGGTGTGCGGCGGTCAGCGTTCCCCCGAGGGCCGAGGCCCGCTCCCGCATGCCGGGGACGCCGTTGCCGCTGCCGAGATTCTCTCCGGGGGCGTTGCCGCCCGAGTCGGTGACCCGAAGGGTCAGTGCGCGGGGGCCGTAGTCGAGGGCGACCGTGACCGAGGCGCCCGGGGCGTGCCTGGTGACGTTGGTCAGGGCCTCCTGGACGATGCGGTAACCGGCCCGGTCGACCCCGGGAGGCAGCGGCCTGACCTCGCCGGTGACGTTCTTGACGACCCGCAGCCCGCTGCGCTCGATGAGTTCGTCGAGCCGGTCCAGCCCGGCGGTCGGGGAGCGGGGCGCGCCGTCGCGGAGCACGTTGAGCACCGAGCGCATCTCGGTCAGCACGTCCTTGGACGCCTGTTTGATCGTGGTGAGCGCGGTCCGTGCCTGCTCGGGGTGGTCCTCGATGAGATGCAGCGCGGTGGAGGCCTGGACGTGGATGAGGGAGATGTTGTGCGCGAGCACGTCGTGCAACTCCTGCGCCATGGTCAGCCGCTCCTCGCTGGCCTGCCGCCGCACCTCCTCCCGTTCCACCCGTTCGTGCTCGGCCTGCCGCTCGTTCCGAGCCCGGGAGAACTCCGCCACCGCCAGTACCAGGCCCATCAGCGCGGCCATCGCGAGGTTGTGGAACCACCCGGGAGAGAGCGCCGGGGCGAACCAGGACGTGTAGACCACGAAGAACACGTAGGCCAGGCCCCACAGCGGCAGGGCCACCCGCCGGTGGCCGCCGACCACGGCGAGGTAGAACGCGATGATCGGGCTGAGGAAGACCGGGCCGTAGGCGTAGCCGAGGGCGATGAAGAGCAGGGTCGAGCCCACCGCGACGGCCACGCTGAGCGCCGGGTGGCGGCGCCGGACGGCCAGGGCCAGTGGCCCGGCCAGCAGTAGCGCGTATCCCGGTGGATCGAGCGGGACGCGGAGCATGCCGGCGTCGTGGACCTGCAACCACTGCACGCTGTGGGTGCCCATGACCTGGAGAGCCCCCACGAACAGCGGGAGGAGGAGGTCGACCCAGCGGGGTTTGGCGCGCACGCTCAGCACTTTACGTGCGCTTTCGCGGCGTTTGCGTCCCTTCAGTGATGTATGTGGCACTACACCCTTTGGGGGAGGGAAGGGGCTGACAAGGGTCACCGGCTGAGTCAAGCTGTCTGCGGGAGGTCGTCATGATCAGTCGTCGCATCACCCCCCTGGCGGGGATCTTGGTGGGAAGTTCCTTACTGCTTGTCCAGCCCGCGCTGGCGTCTCCACCCGCGCTGTCCCCCTCCGCGGTGTCTCCACCGGTGTCGCAGGTGGAGAAGAAACCCGTCGCCGAGGGGTCCGGTGGTGCGGTCTCGACCGTCGACCTCGACGCCAGCAAGGCCGCGCTGGGCGTGTTGCGCGAGGGCGGCAACGCCATGGACGCCGCGGTCGCCGCGGCCGCCACCCTGGGCGTGACCGAGCCCTACTCGGCGGGACTGGCCGGCGGAGGGTTCATCGTCTACTACGACGCGCGCCGCAAGAAGGTCCACACCATCGACGGCCGGGAGGCCGCGCCGAAGGCGATGGGCCCTGCCTCCCTGGAGGGCATCCCGTTCGACGACGCCGTGACCAGCGGACTTTCGGCGGGGGTGCCCGGCAGCGTGGCCCAGTGGGAGCTGGCGCTGCGCAGGTTCGGCACGCTCTCGCTGCGTCAGGCGCTGAAACCCGCGATCGACGTCGCCACCAAGGGGTTCAAGGTCGACCAGACCTTCT
This sequence comes from Streptosporangium sp. NPDC006013, assembly GCF_040614275.1. Lineage (NCBI taxonomy): Bacteria > Bacillati > Actinomycetota > Actinomycetes > Streptosporangiales > Streptosporangiaceae > Streptosporangium > Streptosporangium sp. NPDC006013. The sequence goes on along the minus strand of NZ_JBEXUE010000104.1, from coordinate 19,258 downwards.
ACGACCAGACCGCCGCCAACGCCGCCCGCTTCAAGGACTTCACCTCCACGGCCAAGCTCTACCTGCCGGGCGGCGCCCCGCCGCCGGTCGGCTCCACCTTCCGCAACCCCGAGCTGGCCGACACCTACCGCAGGCTCGGCAGGCTGGGCGGGGAGTGGCTGTACGGCGGTGCCCTCGGCGCCGAGGTCGTGGCCACGGTCAAGAAACCGCCGGTCACCCCCGGATCCACCCGTAACGTGCGGCCGGGGCTGATGGAACTGTCCGACCTGAAGGCGTACCGGGCGCTCGAACGGCCGCCCACGAAGGTGACGTACAAGGGCATGGACGTGTACGGCATGGCGCCGCCGTCCTCCGGAGGCTCGACGGTCGGCGAGGCGCTCAACATCCTTGAGGCCCTGCCCGAGGTCGGCGAGCACGAGTACCTGGAGGCGTCCAGGCTCGCTTTCGCCGACCGGGGCAAGTACGTCGGGGACATCCCCGGCGTCCCGCTGAAGGAACTGCTCTCCGACGGGTTCGCCAAGGAGCGCGCCTGCCTGATCGGCGAGCGGGCGATGCCGCACCCGGCCGCGCCCGGCGACCCCGACGGGATGTACGGGCCGTGCCAGACGGCGCCGTCCGCCGAGGCCGGCGAGGTGGCGGAGGAGGGGCCGGAGACCACGCACCTGGTGGTCGTGGACCGGTGGGGCAACGTGGTCGCCTACAACATCACCATCGAGTCGACCGGCGGCAACGGCATCGTCGTCCCCGGCAGGGGCTTCCTGCTCAACAACGAGCTGACCGACTTCACCTTCGGCCCCGCCCCCGGCGACCCGAACCTGCCCGCGCCGGGCAAGCGCCCCCGCTCCTCGATGGCGCCGACGATCGTCCTGAACGATGACCGGCCGCTGCTCGCGCTGGGGTCCCCCGGCGGCTCGACGATCATCACCACGGTGCTGCAGATCCTCGTCAACCGCTGGGACTTCGGCATGTCGCTGCCCGAGGCGCTCGCCGCCCCCCGGGCCACGCAGCGCAACACCGCCCAGACCCAGGCCGAGCAGGCGTTCATCGATCGCTACGGCGCCGAGCTCACGCGCCAGGGGCACAGCCTCGTGCTGAACCCCGAGATCGGCGCGGCCACGGCCGTCGAGTTCCTGCGGCACGGGAGGCTCCAGGCGGTGGCGGAACCGACCCGGCGCGGCGGCGGCAGCGCGCTGGTGGTGAACGAGCGAGGATAGCCTCTCGCGGCGGTACTCGCGGACGCCCGGCGGCGCGGCCTCGGCCGCGCCGCCGGATCAGTCAGGGAATCAGTTCGTAGGCCTCCGGCCGCAGCCTCCGGGTGCGTGCCCAGTACTCGAAGGTGAAGCCCGGCCAGATCGTCCTGTTGACGCCGTGCTCGTCGAGATACCAGCTCCGGCAGCCGCCCTCGTTCCAGACCAGGTGGTTCAGGCGCCCCTGAAGGCGGTCGTTGTAGTCGCGCTGTGCCTCGGGGCGTACGTCGATGGCCCTGGCCTTCGTCCTCGACAGCAGGCGCAGGCAGTCGAGAACGTACCGGACCTGGGATTCGATCATGAAGACGACCGAGTTGTGCCCCAGGCCGGTGTTGGGGCCGAGCAGGAAGAACAGGTTCGGGAACCCGGCGGTGGTGATGCCGTAGTAGGCCTCCACTCCGTCCTGCCAGGCCTCCTGGATCTTCCTGCCGTTCCTGCCGATGATCCGCTGCTCGTCCAGCGCCTCGACGACCCTGAAGCCGGTGCCGTAGACGATCACGTCGACCTCGATCTCCCTGCCGGTGGAGTCGATGATCGAGTTCTCCCTGATCTCCCGCACCCCTTCGGTGATCAGCTCGACGTTCTCCCTGCCCAGTGCCGGGTAGTAGTCGTTGGAGATCAGGATGCGCTTGCAGCCGATCGTGTAGTCGGGGGTGAGCCTGGCGCGCAGCGCCGGGTCGGGGACCTGCTTGGCGAGGTGGCTCAGGGCCATCCTCTGGTGGACCTTCATCAGCCGCGGGTCGACGGTGAAGCCCAGCGCGCGGGTCTCCAGCACCCAGTAGATCGAGTTGCGCAGCGCCCTGGCGGCGCCGGGCAGGCCGAGGATCCGCTTCGCCCGGGAGGAGAAGGGGAAGTCGGGCTTGGGGTGGATCCAGGGAGGCGTGCGCTGGAAGAGGTGGAGGCGGGAGACCTTCCCGGCGATCTGGGGGACGAACTGGATGGCCGAGGCGCCGGTGCCGATGACCGCGACCCGCTTGCCGGTCAGGTCCACCGAGTGGTCCCACTCCGCGGAGTGGAAGGAGGGGCCCGCGAAGCTCTCGCGGCCGGGGATCGCGGGCAGCGAGGGTACGTGCAGCGCGCCGATGCCCGAGATCACGGCGTTGGTGGTGAACGGCTCCTCTCCGGCGACGCTCACCCGCCAGTCACGGGTCGTGTCGTCGTACTCCAGCCCGACGACCTCCTTGCCGAACCGCAGGTGCTCCGCCAGGCCGTACTTGTCGACGCAGGCGCGCAGGTAGTCCCAGATCTCGGCCTGGGGCGCGAACATCCGCGACCAGCCGGGGTTGAGCTCGTACGAGAAGGAGTACATGTGCGAGGGGACGTCGCAGGCGCAGCCGGGGTAGGTGTTGTCCCGCCAGGTCCCGCCCAGGTCGCCGGCCTTCTCCAGGATGACGAAATCGTGGTATCCGGCTTCCTTGAGCTTGATCGCCATGCCCAGTCCGGCGAAGCCGGTGCCGATGATCGTGATCCCGGGATGCGTGCTCATGCGATCTCCTTGCTGACCTCTGCCGTCGGCGACCTCTCGGGCGGCACGGGCTCTCCGCCGGTTCCGGCTGCGGCGATGAGAGCGTTCCGTGCTCGTTACTATTAGATTCCATGTCTAATTTAATGAGCGGTGGTCGCGCCGTCCATACGCGTGGTGCGGTGAGCCTCCTCACACCGACCGGTCGGCACGTTCCCGTCGTCAGGGAACGCGAAAAGCGCCGAGGGCGGTGCCGTCGGCGCTCCGGACTGTTCGGTTGTTAGAGCAGCAGGTATGCGGCCACAACGACGATGACCAGCACCGCGACCACCACGGCCGCCGTGATCGGCAGGGCGAGCGACCGCTTCTCGGGGGCGGCCTCCGGGTCCTTGCGCTGGGCGAACGCGCGGAACGCCTGGGTGTTGCCCGCGGGGTCAATCTGCTGAGGATCAGACATGGGGATGACTTTAGCGATATCGGATGCCGCTCCAACACTGATTTGTCCACTTTCACGGGAGGCTCGTTCTCGCGCCGGGCCGAGGTGGGTGCTGAGGACCGGACCGCCTACCGGGGCGGATAGCGTGGTGCCATGCTCCGCATCCTGTTCTCCGCCCGCGTGGTGGTGCTCCACCTGCTCGCGATCGGAGCCCTCGTCGTGTGCGGGCTGCTGGGCAGGTGGCAGCTCGGCGTCTTCGAGGAGTCCGGTGGGCCCCGGGCGTCGGTCGACCCCGCCCCCGTGGCGGTCGCCACCCTTACCGCACCCGGAGAGCACATGACGGCCGACGCGGTCAGCCGCAGGGTGACCGCGGAAGGCACCTACGACGCCTCGAAGCAGCTGCTGGTGGCCGAACGCGACGGGGGCCTGTGGCTGCTCACGGCGCTCGATCTCGGCGACGGAACCTTCGTTCCCGTCGTGCGTGGCTGGGTGGCCACGGCGCAGGATCCCGCCGTGGCGGCCGTGCCGGAGGGCAGGGTGACCGTCAGCGGGCGGCTGCAGCCCTCGGAGGCCACCGACAGCGTCCAGCGCCGGACCCGGCAGCTGCCGCAGGGGCAGGTGCTGACCGTGTCGTCGGCCGAACTGATCAACCTCTGGCGGGACACGAAGCTGCGTAACGGGTTCGTGGTGGCCGCCGAGCAGTCACCGGCTCCCGCGGTCGCGGCCAAGCCGGTGAACGTCCCCCCGCCGACCCAGTCCGGGGTGCTCACCTGGCGCAACCTCGCCTATGCCGCCCAGTGGTGGATCTTCGGGCTGTTCGCGGTCTTCATGTGGTGGCACTTCGTACGCGACGCGCTGCGCGGCCGCGCGCGGGAGGACACCCCCGACCCCGCTCCCGACGCCGCTCCGGAAACCCCCGCTCTGCCCGCTCGCACCGTCCCGTGAACCGAACCCCAAGACCGAGGTAACCGACCGTGGAATCCGCTCTCAAGCCCTTTCGCATCCTGGCGTACATCGTCGGCGTGATGCTGCTCGTCCTGGTCACCTGCATCGTGCTCAGGTACGGCTTCGGCATCGAGGAGCCCTCGAAGATCGTCTCCCCGATCCACGGCTTCCTCTACATGCTCTATCTCGTGGCCGCGATGAACCTGGGCATGAAGGCGCGCTGGACGTGGCCGTACATTCTCGGGGTGATGCTCGCCGGCACCGTGCCGCTGCTCTCGTTCGTGTTCGAGCGCAAGGTCACCCGCCGGGTGGAATCGGAGCTGGTGACCGCCACCGCCTGACCGGCACCGCCTGACCGGCAGGGCCCCTCACGGTCCCCCGCAGGCCCGGCTGTCGCGACCCCGGAACGTGGGCTCGCGAGGCCGGGCCTCGACGGGTGGGACGGTCTTCGCGTCAGCGGCCGAGACCGCGGCGTCGGGCGCGCTTGAGCCGCTCGCGCTGGGACGGGTCGAGCATCAGGTAGCCGACGACCGGGGCGGCGACGACGCCCAGGAGGATCAGCAGCGTCAGGAAACCTGGCAGGAACAGCCACGACAGGAACACCACTGCTCCGGCGCCGATCGCGTACTTCTGGATTGGCGACATCCTCAACATCCTCCGAACGCGGGGCGGACGCCCCGTCTATTTTCATTGTGCGTCGCCAGTCCAACGGTTGGACCTGCCGCGCGGTTCCAACCGAGATATATCGTGATTCCCGCTGCTCCGCCAGTGCCCTGAGAACCGCCACGCCTGCTCTGGGCGCCCCGGCACGTTCCGTGACCGTGGTCCTGCCGGGGATCGCGGCGGCCTGTCCAGATAGTGGTGGATTGGCGGTTTCGCCGGAGGCCGGAACGATCATGTTTACCGGGAACGACCACGCGACCATCTGGAGGACACGTTGTGGACGGCGCTGAGCGGGAGCCGGTGCGAGCCGAACTCGGTGCGATCGGGCAGGCGCTGGCGATCCTGGGAGACCGGTGGGTGCTGCTGATCCTGCAGCGGGCGTTCCTGCTGCGGATCCGGACCTTCGTGGGCTGGCGCGACGCGCTGGGCATCTCCGAGTCGGTCCTCGCGGCCAGGCTCAGGGAACTGGTCGACCACGGCATCTTCGAGCTGTCGGCGTACCGCGACGGCCGCACCCGCTACGAGTACCGGCTGACGGAGCGCGGGCTCCGGCTGTGGGCACTGCTGGTGGCCATCCAGGCGTGGGAGCGCGACTGGGTCTCCCCGGGGCGCTTTCCCCCGCTGCTGCACGAGCTGTGCGGTCAGGACGCCGAGCCCCGCCTCGGGTGCGGGGTCTGCCTGGAGCCGATGAGCGCCCGCGACACCAGGACCGAGCCGGGGCCGCAGGCCGCCTTCTCCCGGATCGGCCCGCCTCGGCGGCACCGCCGTACGGTCCGCTCCGGAACCCCGGCCGACCTGATCGGCTACTGCCCGGCGTCGATGGAGATCCTCGGTGACCGGTGGAGCACCAGCGTGCTGGCCGGGGCGTTCCTCGGCACCCGCCGCTTCGTCGACTTCCAGTCCGGCCTCGGCATCGCGCCCTCGGTGCTCACCGACCGGCTGCGCCGCTTCGTCGAGCTGGGTGTCTTCGAGCCCCGGCCCGACGGCTCCTACCGTCTCACCGACCGGGGGCTGGCCTTCTTCGAGGTCTTCGCCCTCCTGGTCGACTGGGCCCAGCACGAGCTCCCCGCCTCCGAAGGCTCGGCCCTGTCCATCACCCACCTGCGCTGCGGCGCGGCCTTCCGGCCGGTACTGCTGTGCAGAGCCTGCGGCCGGCCGCTCGAACGCCGCGAGGTCCGCTTCCTGCTGCCCGGCTGAGGTCCGGACCGGGGCTCAGCTCTCGCGGCTGAGCCTTTCGAGGATCCACCGGGTGGTCTTGAGCGCTCCCTCGCCGGTGGTGCCGTTGGCGTCTTCGGGGACGCCGCGCTGGTACTGGACGATGATCACGAGGTTGGCCGCGCGGAAGCCCACGGAGCTGTTGTAGGTCAGCCCGTTGGTGACCTCGTTGCGGTAAGCCTCGGAGCCGATCCCGGCCAGTGCCTCCACCGGTTTGACGTGGGTGAGGGGGGCTCCCGCATCTGTCCTGGTCCGTTCGCGGGTCTCCTTGCGGAACATCGCGTAGTTACGCCGGGCCTCCTCGTCGGAGGTGAAGCCGAAGGCGGAGATCCACAGGGTGTACCGCAGGTTCGAGGGGTGCCCGGGGTCGGAGTCATTGGTCTTCCACTCGCACTCTTTGCCCTTCCTCTTGGGAGTGGTGTCCAGTGCCAGGTCGTCCGCCTGCTTGGTGGAGATGAGCGAGCAGGGGTCGGGCGTGTGCGCGAAGGCGGTGGGCAGCGCGACCGGCGTGGACCCCGCAGTGGACTCGGTGGCGCGGGGCCAGAACCAGTAGGTGGTGCCCAGGAGGAGTACGGCGAGGGCGGCGGCAGCGGCGGCGAGGACAGGCGTCCTGCGGGGGCCGCTGCGGGCTTCGGGCTCCCCGTGTCCGCCGTGGGCGGGCCGGGGGGCGACCCGCTCCAGGGTCAGCCGTACCGAGGTGGCGTCGGGCCGGTGGCCGGGCCCGGCGGCGAGCAGCTCCTCGACCAGCGGGGCCAGCGGGCCGGAGGCCGTCGAGCCGCTGCCGGGCTCGGCCAGCGGCGTACCGTCCGCCGTCAGCGGAGCCGGACGGGAACCGGTGTGCGGAGCCCGGCCCTCGACGGCGGTGAACAGGGTGGCGCCCAGGTCGCGCAGCTCGTCGGCGGGCCCGAGGGCGGCGACGCCGGTCAGCACCACCCGCCCGTCGGTGGCGAGCAGCACGCTGTCGGGAGCGGCGGCCAGGTGGACGCCCAGCTCGCGGGCGGCGGCCAGCGCGTCCAGCACGCGGAGCCCGATCTCGGCCGCCCGCTCGGCGGGGAGCGGGCCGTCCGCCCGGACGGACTGGAGCAGCGAGCGCCCTTCGACCGACTCCATGATCAGCCACAGCCGGTCGGGACCCGAGATCACGTCGTGCAGGGCGGTGACGCCGGGGTGCCGCAGGCCCGCGGCCGCGCGGATCTGGTCGAGGAGGCGGTCGCGGGACGGTCCGGGCGGCGGCAGCGGCACCTCGGAGATCGTGACGTCGCGGCGGAGCAGTTCGTCGCGCGAGCGCCAGCTCGTGCCCGCGCGGTCGCGGCGCTCCAGCAGGCGGTAGCGCCCGGCCAGGAGGCTGGGATCGGTCACGCGAACCCTCCCGTCGCGGCGCGTTTCTCAGTCACGGCTGTTCAGCTCCTCGGAGACCTGGCGCGCGATCTTCAGGGCATCCTGCCGCAGCGCGGTTCCGGCGCGCTTTCCCATCTCCGACAGGTTGACCTCGACCAGCAGGTTGCTCACCCGGAACCGGATTACGGAGTGGATCCGGTTCAGGGCGACCACGTCGTAGGAGAACGCCTCCGCCCCGACCCGGCCGATGTTCCTGAGCGGGCCGGTGGAACCCAGGAGGCCGTTGCCCTGGTCGGCGACGACCGAGGTGCGTTCGGCGACGAAGAAAGCGTGGGCGGTGTCGGGGCCGCTCTTGCCGGGGGTGGGGGCCTTGTGACCGACCGCGATTCGCAACCTGCGGTCGGGACGGGAGGTGCCCAGGAGGTCGTCCCAGCTGCAGGAGGGCTCACTGTTCTGGGTGGCCTTCATGGACAGCGGCGACGCGCTCGGCACCGCGACATCGATCTGGGGCCCGGTCAGCAGCGTGCACGGGTCGGGGGCGGTGGCGAACCGCCCGGCGTTCGCCGCCCGCGACGGTGTCTCGGGGATCTCCGGCCCGCCCATGGTCAGCAGCACCGTACCGGCCACCGTCGCCGCGACCACGGCCAGCGAGGCTCCGACGATCAGGCCGGTACGGCGCGGTCTGGCCGGTGCCGGAGCCGTGGCCTGGGGTGCCGCGGCCTGGGGCGGCGGAACCTGCGGTCCGGTCGCCGGGGAGAGCGGTCCCGCCGGCAGTCCCTGGGCGACCTGCCGCAGCGCGGCGCGCAGCCCCGACTCTCCCGGGCGCTGCCGGGGATCCTTGGCCAGCATGGCCAGGAGCACGGGAGCCAGCTGCCCGGCCCGGGAGGGGACGGGGGTCTCCTGGGTGAGCACCGCACCGATGGTGGCGACCGGCGTGTCGCGCCGGAAGGGCCCCTGGCCCTCGACCGCCGCGTACAGGGTCGCGCCCAGGGACCACAGGTCGGCGGACGGGCCGTCGCCGGTGCCGCGCAGCCGCTCGGGGGCGATGTAGCCGGGGGAGCCGACCAGCGCGTCCGGCGAGGTGAGCTGGGCGTCGCCCTCCACCGCGGCGATGCCGAAGTCGGTCAGCAGCACCCCGCCGTCCTGGGCGAGCATGATGTTGGCCGGTTTGACGTCGCGGTGCATGATGCCCCGGCTGTGCGCGAGTGCCAGCGCGTCCAGCACGGCCAGGCCGATCACGGCCACCCGGTGCGGCGGCAGCGGCCCGTCGGCGCGGATCGCGTCGTCCAGCGAACGGCCCCTGACCAGGTCCATCACGATCCACGGGCGGCCGTCCTGGGCGATGACGTCGTGGACGGCCACGATGGACGGGTGCCCGAGCCTGGCGGCGGCGCGGGCTTCGCGCATGGTGCGCTCCCGCATCTCGTCACGGTGCTCCTGGGGCAGGTGCGGGGCGAGCGTGACCTCCTTGATCGCCACCTCGCGGTGGAGGAGCTCGTCACGGGCCCGCCACACCACGCCCATCCCGCCCGCGCCGAGCCGTGCGAGCGCCCGGTAGCGGCCCGCCAGCACGGGCAGCGGGCCGGCCGCCGGGTCAGCCATCGGTCTTCAGGGACTCGGTGAGCCAGCGCGCCGCCTGCAACGCGCCTTCGGCGATCTTGCCGTCCGGGTCCTCCTTGACGCCGCCCCGCTCGTACTCGACCTCGGCGATCAGGTTGCTGATCCGGAAGACCACCGTCGTCTTGTAGGAGCCGCCGTACAGGGTGATGGGGTTGTAACCGCTGGAGGTGAACGCCTCCTCGCCGATCCCCCGCAGGTCCTTGGGCGGGAGCGGCTTGGGGGTGGCGAACTGGCCCTTGTCGAGGATGTCCTTCTTCTTGCCGGCCAGGTACTCCTTCGCTCTCGCGACTTCCGACCCGTTCTGCTTCTGGGCGATCAGCCGGACCCGCAGGTCGTACTTCTCCACGTTGGGCTTGCGCCAGTCGTGCCGGTTGAGCCAGTCGCACGCCGAGTGTTCGACCTCCGAGCTGTTGAATCCCGGCACCAGCTGGTTCACCTGCCTGTCGTCGAGCAGGCCGCAGGCCCGGGGCGCCGCGGCGAAGCGCCCCTTGGCCCCGGAGGGTTCGGCGGAGATGTCGTCGTCTGCGTTGGCGAGCACCGAGGTGAGCAGGATGCCGATGCTGACCGCCATGCCGAAGAGCAGCACCCCGGTCAGCGCCACGACCGGCCGGGGCACGAGTATCCCCGTCGCCCGGGTGGAACGCTCGGTGGGCTCGCCCGCCGTCTCTCTCGCCGCGTCGGGGACGGAGGCCGGCTCGCGTGAGGTGGGGGCGTCCGGGGGGTTGGCGGGGGATGGCGGGGCACCGTGCTGGAAGGGGGCGCCGGGGTGGGGCGGGCCCTGGGGCAGGCCCTGCCAGGCGGCCGGTGTGTCCAGGGGAGGTAGCGGGCCCTGCCAGGCGGTCGGCGCGTTCGGAGAAGGGAGCGCGGCCTGCTGGGGGGCCGGGATGTCCTGGAGGGTGAGTCCGGCGGTGACGGCGGATATCTGCTCGGTCAGATTCTTCCTCAAGGGCGCGGTCACCTCCGCCTCGGTGACCGGAACGGTCCCGCCCTCCTGCCCTGTGGAGGGTGCTCCGAGGCCGCCCGGCGGTTGGGAGGTCGGTGCCCCGGCGGCCGGGAGGGTCGCCTGCCCGAAGGCCGCCGGTGCCCCTGGGCCCGCGGGGCCGGAGACCTGGGAGGGCGCACCCCCGGGGGGTGGTGCGGCGAGAGGTTCTGGACGGTGCTGGGAGACGTCGAGCAGGATCTTGCGCAGGGTGTCCGGGTCGGGCCGCTGGGCGGGGTCGCCCGCGAGCAGCCGGAACAGCACGGGCGCGATCGGGCCCGCGTTGTCCAGGGAGCCGCCCGGAGACGGCGGGCGGCCCTCGACGGCGGTGTAGAGGGTCGCGCCGAGCGACCACAGGTCGGCGGCGGGGCTGGTCACGCCCTCGGGAGAGGTGAAGAGCGAGGACGGCAGGGAAGGCGGGGCGAGGATGATCTGCTCGTACGGGCCGAGCAGCACCGAGCTCGGCCGCACATCCCCGTGCAGCATGCCCTGCCTGTGCATCACCACGAGCTGGTCCAGCACGGCCACGCCGACCATCGCGGCCCGCTGCGGGGGCATCGGCCCGAACCGGGTGATCACCTGCTCCAGCGAACTCTGCTCAAGCATGGGCGGGACCCCGGCTCCGGCGATCCCCGGCCCCGGCGCGGGAGCGGTGTGTCCGCCCGCGTGCCTGCCCTGCGATAGGGGGACGTCTGGATGGTTCATTCGCCCGCTTTCTGGTTGTTCAACGCGTTCGCGACCCACGTCGCGGCTGTGTGGGCGCCCGCCTGGATCGCCGGGCCGTCCTTGCTGCCGTCCACCACGGTGTAACCGACCTCCAGCACGAGGCTGTCCACGCGGATGATCACGTAGCTCTGCTCCAGCCTGCCTGTCATGCGGTTCTCGTAGACGTCGTAGCCGAACGACTCCTCCCCGACGGGGGCCACGGCCGTCGGCGCCGTGGAGCGGGCGGAGCGGACACCGGCCTGGATCTCCGGCCAGCTCCAGGCGCTCTCCCCGCTCGGTATGGCGCCCTGGCGCTGGTTCACGAACAGCTCGTGGGCCTGCCGGGGGCTCCTGCCCCACTGTTTGTTGGTACCGGGGAGACGCACTTCCAGTCCCATGCCCCTGGCCGCCCACTGGCAGCCCCCGTCGTTGGTGGGCTTGCCCTCGCCCGCCAGCGCGGGCAGCAGTTGCCTGGCCCTGGTACCGGGGATGAGCTCGCACACGTCCACGGGGGTGCTGAAGGCGCCGGGACTCTCGCTGAGCCTGACCACCCTCTCGGCGGACGTCGGGTCCGAGGTCAGCAGGAACGTCGCCCCGAAGGTGACCCCGATGACCGCCGCGATCCCGGCCATCTCGGCGGCGGCCCATCGCATCGCACGCCCCCGGCCCGGCTCGGGTGGCCGTACCGGGGTGGGAACGGGGTCGGTGACGGCAGGGATGGCGGGGGCGGCGGGCGGCAGAGAGAGGTGCGGTGCGGCGGCTGGGATCCCGGCGACCCCGGCGGTGCCACCGACCCCGCCGACCCCGGCGGCTCCGGCGGGCGGATGGCCGGTGGCCAGCTCCGCCAGAGAGCGGGCGACGGCGTCGAACGACGGCCGGGCCTCGGGAGCCGGGTCGAGCATGAGCATCAGCAGCGGGCCCAGCCCGCCCGCGCGCTCCGGCGGCCTGGGCGGCTCGGTGAGCACCCGGCCGATCGCCGCGATGGGGGTCTCCGCCGGGTGCGGCGGTATCCCCTCGACGGCGAAGTAGAGCGTGGCGCCGAGGGACCACAGGTCGGAGGCGGGGCCGCCGCGCTCGCCGCGCAGCTGTTCCGGCGCGATGTAGTTGGGCGAGCCGATCAGGTGGCCGGTCCGGCCCGAGGTGACCTCGCCGTCGACGACCGCGATGCCGAAGTCGGTGAGGACCGCCTTGCCGGTCCTGGTGAGGAAGACGTTGCCCGGTTTCACGTCGCGGTGGACCACTCCGGCGGCGTGGGCGGCGCCGAGCGCGCTGAGGATGCCCACGCCGATCCTGGCCACCTGGTGCACCGGCAGTGGGCTCCGGTCGCGGACCGTCCGCTCCAGGGACGCGCCCGACAGCAGCTCCATGACGAGCCAGGGTCGTTCCTGGTCGATGACCACGTCGTGGACGGTCACGATCGAGGGATGCTTGAGCCGGGCGGCGAGGTTGGCCTCGCGAAGCGCCGAGGCGAGGACCTCCTGCCGCCTGGCGGGATCGAGGTCGGGCGGGAGCCGCACCTCCTTCACCGCCACGTCACGGCCGAGCATCTCGTCGGCGGCGAGCCAGACCGTGCCCGCCCCGCCCTCGGAGAGAGGGTTGAGCAGCCGATAGCGGTCCGCCAGCACTTGAGTGTCGATCCTGCTCACCCCGTTCGCTATCCCATCGCGGACAGCAACATAGTCACTTAGCGGCACATGAACCAATGAAAAGGGATTCCGCCTGCCGCATTGAGCCCTGGTGTCCGCTTACGCGGTGTCATGGGCATCCTCACAACGCGATGGAGCCGGGACCGGGCACCCGCACATTTCAATCGAGCGAGCGTGCCGCCGGCGGCCTGGAGCTGAGATCAGGCGCTGGTACGGGTGGGGGAGGTCATGTCTCCCGGTTCGACCGAGTCGCCGCTCGAATCATTGGAAATCAGACCATCTCTCGTGGGCGGTCCACAGGCGCTGCCAGAGTTTGGCGCGTTCGGCAGAGGTGACGTCGGACAGATGGAGGGCGAAGACGTCGGCCAGTATCTCGAAGTAGTCACGTTCGGTCTGCGCGGTCAGGGTGTGCTCGCGGTCGCCGACACGGGTGAGGACCAGGCCCCGCATCGCGTCGACACCGCTCGCGTCGCGCCGCTGGACCGTGGCCACCCGGACGAAGCCCGACTCGGGGGAGGTGGACAGGAACTCGTGCATCGCGGCGAACTCCGACATCTCGGCGGGTTCGATGCGGAAGTCCATGCCGAGGAAGCCGCCGCGCGGGTCGTGGTCGAACCGCCATCCGCCGGGCTCCACCTCGGAGGGGCGCAGGCCGTAGGTGAAGGGGCCCTGCCGGTAGGTGCCCTCGACGAGCGGGAGCGGGTCGTGGATCGCGTCGCCGAGGCCCTGGTCGACCAGCCACTCGCCTTCGGGGTTGTCCGGGCAGGACAGGCCGGAGACGGTGAGTACGAGATGACCGCCGTCTACGTTCGGTGACCCCTCGGCCTTGCCCTGCACCCCGCCCACGTGCCTCCTCACCCGGTAGCCGAGCGCCTCCAGCAGCAGGGAGAACGCCCCGTTGAGGTGGTAGCAGTAGCCGCCCCGGCCCCCGATGATCCGCGCGGCCGACTCCGCGGGGTCGACGGTCGTCGGCCGGCCCAGCCAGATCTCCAGGCATTCGTACGGCACTCGCTGCACGTGTGCCCGGTGCAGCAGGTGCAGTGACTCCACGCTCGGGGGTCCGTCGACCCTGACGCCGATCCTGCGGAGGTACGCGGTGACATCGATCACTCCGTCACGGTAACGCCGGAACGGTCGCGGGCCTAGCGATTCCGGGGCGTGGCGCGTCCGGTGAGGGCAGGCACGGCGCACGGCCCGGGTACCGGCACGGCCGGCGCCGGGGGTAGGCCGTATGGCGCCGGTCACCCGGTCGCCGGCCCCGCCGGGACGGTGCCCGTTTATCCGGTTGAGGATGGGACGGGCACATCGGTAGCCTGGCCGTCCCTTCGAGCGTGAGGAGGTGAGGAGCACATGTTCGCCACCCTGGTCACGCGCTCCCGCCTCGGGCGACAGACCGCCTGAGACCCGGGAAGCGCACCCGCTTTCTGGAGCCTTCCTTGTCCGATCTGCTTTTCCGTCCGCTCGACGCGGACGAGTTCGACCTGTTCCACCGTTACGGCGCGCTGCCCGCCTCCGGCGTGGGCGCCCGCAACCTGCCCTTCGACAAGCTCGACTACCGGTCCGGATGGGTCTGGGTCGCGCTGCGCGGCGACGAGGTCGTCGCCAGGGCCGGATTCTGGGGTCCTCCAGGCTCCGAGCATCCCTTCAGCCTCGACTGGTTCGACCCCGGGTTCGGGCCCGACCGGGTCGAGGTGGGCGCCGCCCTGCTGCGGGCCGCGTACGCGGCGCTGGTCACGCCCGGGTACGCCACGCCGTCCGGCACCCGGCCCGACTACCACCTGTTCCTGCCCGCCGACTGGCGCGAGCGTCCCGACGCGCTCGCCGACGCCTCCGACCGGATCGCCGCCGCCGAGCGGGCCGGGTTGCGGCAGTCCGTCGAGCGGCTCAACCTGCGCTGGTCTCCCGAGTACGGCCTGCCGCCCAGACCCGCCCGGCTCACCTTCGCCCCGGTGGACGACGACGAGGTGATGCTGGACCTGCTGGCACGCGTCACCGAGGGCAGCCTCGACGACTGGGACCGGCGCCACCTCGCGGAGCAGGGCGCACGGGCGACGGCCGAGCAGACCGTGACCGACGTCGCGGACATGCCGGGCGGGCGTGGCCGGTGGCGGCTCGCCCGCGACGCGTCGGGTGAGCTCGTCGGCGTCGTGATGCCCACCCGCAACTCCAGGAGCGCCACGATCGGCTATCTCGGGGTGGACCCGGCCCACCGCGGCCGTGGCTACGCCGACGACCTGGCCATCGAGGCGTTGCACATCTTCAGCGCCGAGGGTGAGCCCGAGGTGAACGACAACACCGATGTGGGCAACAAGCCCATGGCCGCCTCGTTCGCCCGGATCGGCTACCGGATCACCGGCCGCCGCCTGATCCTCGCCTGACCTCCGGCCCGGGCGGGACCTTCGATCTCGCGGAGGTCCCGCCCGGTGGCGATGGCGAGCCTGGTGAGTGCGCAGAACCTTCACAATTCACCGCAGGTCTTCTGCACGGCTCCGGTCTACGCTGCCGAGCATGGCAACCCCTCAGCAACGACGTGTCCTCGTGGTCGAGGACGACGAGACGATCGCGCGGGCCGTACGCCACAGGCTGGCCGCCGAGGGCTTCGACGTGCTGGTCGTCGGGGACGGGGAGGCGGCGCTGGTCGCCTACGCGAAGACGGGGCCCGACGTGGTGGTGCTCGACCGGCTGCTGCCCGGCCTCGACGGTCTCGAGGTGTGCCGGCGGATGCAGGCGGCCAGACCGGTCCCGGTGCTCATGCTCACCGCACTGGGCGAGGAGACCGACCTGCTCGTGGGGCTCGGGGTCGGGGCCGACGACTACATGGCCAAGCCGTTCAGCATGCGCGAGCTGGTCGCCCGGGTGCACGCCCTGCTCCGCCGGGTCGAGCGGGCCTCCCAGCTGGCCGTGGCCGACACGGTCATCCGCGTCGCCGACGTCGAGATAGACACCGCCGAGCGCCGGGTCTACGTGCGGGGCGACGAGGCCCAGCTGACCAGGACCGAGTTCGACCTGCTCTGCCGCCTCGCCGAGCGCCCCGGCCAGGTCTTCGAGCGGGAGCGGCTGCTGGCGGACATCTGGGGCTTCTCCGAGGCCGCGGCGACCCGTACCGTCGACAGCCACGTCCGTGCCCTGCGCCGCAAGCTCGGCCCCGGCGTCGTCCGTACCGTCCACGGCGTCGGTTACGCCCTCGTCCGGCAGTGAACGCACGCCCGGGGGCACCCCTCGCCGGCTCAGGCCGCCCCGGCGACCTCAGGTTCGCGACCTCCGCTGCGGAACGGAGCACAGACAAGTGGTGAACACGTATCACGCCGTCAACGCGGGTTCCGATACGGCCCTGAAACGCGCTCGCGTCCGGCGGGGATTCCGTCCGCGCCGGGCGGGGAGCCCCCGGTCCGAACCGATCGCCCTCCCCGGCACTCAACCCCTGTATGCCCTTTCCCTCCGACACCGGGATGCGCCGACCCTTGAGACCTCTCGACTTCCTTGGCCGGATCAAGGTGAAGCTCGGCATGGTGATCCTGCTGGCCGTGGTGGCGGCGTTCGTCGTCAACGAGGTCGGCCTCAACGCCGGCTACTCGCGCAACGTGCGCGTCGCGGTGGCCGCGGTGTTCGCGCTGATCATGGTGCAGCTGCTCGCGCGGGGGATGACCAAGCCGCTCCGCGAGATGGCCGCCGCCGCGCAGACCATCGCCAAGGGCCGGTACGGCCTGCGGGTCACCGCGACCTCCCGTGACGAGGTCGGCGAGCTCGCCCGAGCCTTCAACGCGATGGCCGCCGATCTGGGCGAGGTCGACCGGCAGCGGCGGGATCTGGTGGCCAACGTCAGCCACGAGCTCCGCACGCCGATCACCGCGCTCCGGGCGGTGCTGGAGAACGTGGTCGACGGGGTCTCGGAGCCCGATCCCGTCACCCTCGGCACCGCGCTCGCCCAGACCGAGCGGCTGGGCCGGCTGGTCGCGCAGCTGCTCGACCTGTCCCGGCTGGAGTCCGGTGCCCGGCTGATCGAACGTGAGGACGTCGAGCTGCGCCCGCTCTGTGAGCAGGCCCTCCGGGAGGCCGCGCTGGCCAGGGAGGGCGTGGCGGCCCGCTGCGAGGTCCCGGAAGGACTGAGCGTGCGCGCCGACCCGGACCTGCTCGCGCAGGTCCTCGCCAACCTGCTGGACAACGCGGTGCGGCACAGTCCCGACGGCGGGACCGTGGTGCTGGCGGCGGCGGCCAGGGGAGAGGGCGTCCGGCTCCGGGTGAGCGACCAGGGACCGGGGATCGCGGCCGAGGACCGGGCGCGGGCGTTCGAGCGCTTCTCCCGCCTGGACGCCGGACGGGCCGCCGACGACGGCGGCGCCGGGCTGGGCCTGGCCATCACCAAGGAGATCGTCGAACTCCACGGCGGCTCCATCCACGTCGAAGACGATCCCGGCTGCCACATAGTGACCGACCTTCCGGAAAGGATTGAGATGAACCCCCCGTCTCCGCCTGCCAAGGACGATTCCTCCTCCGAGGTGAACTCCGCGACGGTGCACGACGGCGCCCCGGACAAGGCCCCTGCGAGTAAGGCTCATACACCTTCTGTATCGGACAAGACCCCTTCGACGCCTTCCGCCCCTGGAAAGGCCCAGGTGAGCGAGGTCCCCGAGGACCTCGCCGCCGCCACGCCTTCCGCCCCGCACGCGAGCGGCACAGCAACCGGGATCGGCGAGCGTCACGCGGTCACCGGGAGCGCTCAGGTACAGGAACCTCATGAGATCTCAGAGGATGCTCAGCAGCCGGATCCTCGCGAGGCCGCCGGGATCGACTCCGGTTCCGGTGAACCGGCCGGGGCCGACAAGGCATCAGGGGCCTTGGGGCCGACCGTGACCGGTGCTCCTCGACGGGAGGTCACCGCCGGGGAGCCTGGGCACCAGGTGGTGTCCGTCCCCATGTCCGCCCCCACGGACCCCGAAGCCGCCACTCCCGAGTCCGACGCGCCCGCCGTGCCACCTCCTCCGTCCTCTTCGCCCGCGCAGCCGTTTCCCCCCCAGCCGGTCCTCGTCCGGGGCAGGCGGGACGGGGACGTGCGCCGGGAGCAGGTCGTGGTGCGGAACTGGCTCGGGGCCTTCAGCGGTCTCTTCCTCGGGGGGGTCGCCGGGCTGGTCTGCGCGGTGATCGTGGGTATCGGCCTCGCGAGCATCGACGTCCTGCTGGCCGCGTTCGTCGGTGCCGTCCTCTTCATGATCGGCGTGTTCGTCGGCACGGTCATCGGCGCCACCACGCCCACCGACGAGATCTGGTCCGCCGGCGAACCGCTCCCGCATCGGCCTCCCGCGCGGGGACCCGTCGCGCAGCGCGTCACCGTACCGGAGGTCCAGGAGAAGGAGGGAGCGGCGCAGCCGGTGGGCGCCAGGAGCGGCTCCCCGGGAGCCCCGGGGGGTTTCGCGCCGATCCGGGAGGAATACCGACCGGCTGTGCAACCACCGGGAAGACCCGGAGGCTCCGGCGGGTACGAGGCGCCGCCGGTCTTCCCCCGGCCCGACCTGCCGGACACCCCCCGGTGGGTGCTGCCGGTCTCCGCCGCCGTCGGGCTGCTCGCCGCGATCGCGGTGCCGTACAGCAGGGCCGGTCTCGGACTCGTGCTGGTGTCGGTCGCCATGGGGGCGGCGGCGATTCCCGCGGTGCGCAGCAGGATCACCCCGTGGTCGGCGGGGATGGGGGCGATCGCCTACGGGCTGGTCGCGACGGTGATGTTCAGGGACGCCGACTGGCTGGTCGGGGTGGTCCTGCTGGCCGGGTTCCTGCTGGCCGCGCTCGCTCTGTCGGGGGCCGGGCGCGGCTGGCTCGGGGTGCTCAGGGGAGGCGCGTCGGTGCTCCTCGGCCTGCTGCCGGTGCCGTGGTTCCTCGGTGCGAGGCTGAAGGGTCTCGCGGACCGCAGGAGGGTGGTCCCCCTGCTGTTCGGGGGCGGACTGACCGTCGTGCTGCTGGCGGTGTTCGGGGCGCTGTTCGCCTCGGCGGACGCGGTCTTCGCCGAGGCCGTCCAGCAGGTGTTCAGCGCGCAGGCCTGGGCCGAGTCGCTGCCGCTGCGGATCCTGCTCTTCGTGGTCTTCGCGGTCGTGGTGGCCTCTGCCGTGCTGGTCGGCCTGCGGCCGGTGGCCGAGCCGAAGGCCCCCGACCTGAAGGTCACGGTCGGCCGCGGTATCTGGGTGACCCCGCTGACGGCGCTCAACCTGCTGTTCGCCACGTTCGTGGGGATGCAGCTCACCGTGCTGTTCGGCACCACCCGGTGGGTGGTCTCCGCCACCGGGCTGACCTACGCCGAGTACGCGCGTTCGGGATTCTTCCAGCTCGTCGTCGTCAGCGTGTTCGTGCTGGCGATCGTCGCGGTCGCCTCGGGAACGCTGGATCTCAAGGGCTTCGACCGGTGGCTGATGGCCGGGCTGCTCGGCCTGCTCTGCGTGCTGACCCTGGTGATCCTCTTCTCCGCGCTGCACCGCCTGGACCTGTACGCCGAGGCCTACGGGCTCTCCCGGCTGCGGGCCTCGGTGGCGGCGACGGTCTGGTGGCTGGGCGGGGTCTTCGCCCTGGTCCTCGCGGCGGGCGCGGCCCGGCTCACCAGGCGTGGGCACGCGCGCTGGCTGCCCAGGACCCTCGTGCTGATGACGAGCGCGTCGCTGCTGGCGTTCGCGGTGTGGAACCCCGACCTGCGGGTCGCGGAGACCCAGATCGCGGTACGGGGTGTGGACCGGATCGACCTCGAATACCTGGGCGACCTCGGCGCCGAGGCGGTTCCCGTACTGGACCGGCTGCCGGAACCGTCCCGCAGCTGCGTCCTGCTGGACGTGATCGCGGCCAACGACCTCGCCGGACCAGACCCCTGGAACGGCTGGAACCTGGCCCGGCGCGAGGCGAGGGAACTTCTGGCCCGGCGACCGGCGATCAGGAACGCCTCGTGCTCGCAGACCCTCTCCCGCCTGGAGATCCCCAACCAGGACTGAGCGACTTCGCGGGCCGCCGGGCCGGACGTGGACGTAGAGC
>NZ_JBEXUE010000103.1:0-25547 GCF_040614275.1 Streptosporangium sp. NPDC006013 | reverse complement strand
GCCGCGGCGGCCACGGCGATCGCCTCCGCCGCCCAGCGGGGCATTCGGGTCGCGAGCCGGTCGCGCCAGCGCGGTGCGAGGACCAGAATGCCCGCGGTGGCGAAGACCGACAGGGCGAAGCCGTAGGAGCGGGCGAGGTCGGGGACAAAGAAGATCAACCCCAGAACCGTCGCCGACAGAGCCGCGACCCCGTCGCGCGAGCGGCCCGTGCCGAGTGCCACGGCGGCTACCCCGCCCATCAGGAGAGCCCTGAGCACACTGGGCGAGGGCCGGGCGACGACCGAGAAGGCGACCATGGCCGAGATCGCCAGCACCGCCCGCGCGGCGAGTGGCAGACCGGCCATCCTGGCCATCGCGACCGCCGCACCGGCCACGACGGCGAGGTTCGCGCCGGAGACGGCGAGTAGGTGGCTGAGACCGGCCGCCTTGAAGTCGGCTCTGACCTGGTCGTCCATCCGGGACACGTCACCGACCACCAGGCCGGGCAGCAGCCCGCGCTGCGCCGGCGGCAACACCTCGGCCGCCTTCCTCAGCCCCGATCTGAGCGCCCCGGCCGCGCGTTGCTCCCAGGAGGGCCCGCTCAGGACTCGCGGTGCCCCCTTGACCAGCACCACCGCCGCGAGCAGCTCACCGGGGTCCGCCGGGCCGAAGCGCCCGCTGACCTCGACCCGCTGGCTGGGCAGCAGCGAGCGCCACTCCGCGCCGGAGACGAAAAGCAGCACCGGGGCCCGCAGCGTCACCCTGTCCGCTCCCGTCCCGACCGACTCGACCCGGGCGGGCACCACGAAGCTCTCCCGCCGGAACAGCCCGCCACGCCGGGCCACCTCCCGGGGGTCGTCGGTCACCACCGCCTCCGCCACCGCCGAGGCGTGCCTTCCGGCCAGTTCGGCGACCGGTCCCGTACCGGCGGCGTGCACCCGGAAGGCCACCGACCCGGCCACCGCGGCCGTGCACCCCAGGACCGCGATCACCGCGTTACGCCAGCCCGCCGTCCTCCCTGTCCGGACCGGAACAGCCACGGCCAGGGCGCCCACGGCCGTGAGACCGGCCACCACGGCACCCGTCGCCGCAGGACAGCCCAGCAGGACGAGGGCGGTCACCCACGATGCCGCCGCGGGCAGGAGCAGATGCGCGGCATGCGCGCCCCACCCCTTTCCGGAACTCCTGGAACCGCCGGCCTTCCCGGGAACGCCGGAACCATCAGGGCTCTCGGTATCCCCGGTGCCTCTGGTATCCCCGGCGCGCTCGACCTCGACGGCCGGGCCGGCTCGCATCGCGACCGCCCTCCCCGACCGGCGGATCACACGCGGACCTTGTCGCGCATCTCGGCATACTTACGGTCGCCGATGCCGCTCACGTCGCGGAGTTGCTCAACGGCGCGGAAGCCGCCATGGGCGGCGCGGTACTCGATGATGCGCTGGGCGAGCACCTCGCCCACACCCGGTAGCCGCTCCAGCTGCTCGGCCGTGGCCGTGTTGAGGTCGACGACGGCGGTGGCGGGGTCCGCCGGATCCACCGAGGCGGGTGCCGCCGCGACGGCGGGGCCGGTCGAGCCGACGACGATCTGCTCGCCGTCGACGAGCCTGCGCGCGAGGTTGAGAGAACCCGTGGCGACTGCCCCGCGAACGCCCCCGGCCGCCTGGACCGCGTCGGCGACCCGGGAACCTCCGGGCAGCGTGATCACCCCGGGGCGGCGGACCTTGCCGGTCACGTGAACTGTCAGCTCGGTGGCCGGCGCGGGCCGGGACCGTGCGGCGTTGACAGGCGCCGACAGCGGGGCCCCGGAGATCGGTGCCGGCGGGGCCAGCGGCTCGGGCTCCGGCTGGGACCTCCAGGCATACACGCCGCCGGCGACGGCGGCCGTCAGGGCGACGAGCAGCAGGAGGCGCAACCCCGGCCTGCCCGGACCGAGAGCCTGTCCCTGTGCGGCCACGACCTTGCGCAGTGCCTCGAAGGCCGGGGGAGGCGGCATGGAACGCATGCGCGCGGCGGGACCGTCGAGGGAGACGGCATCCTGCGGCCGGCCCTGCCCACCGGACCACGCATCCCCAGCCGAACAGGGCAGACCGGCCCCGGCCTCCCCATCGGCGGGGCCTACCGGCCGGAGCGGCGAGAACCGATCGTTGGGCGGCGGCGGGGCGAGCAGGTCGGTCGACCTGCGTGGGAGGGGCACGGCGGTAGGTGAGCCACGCCCTGTCAGGATCCGCAGCCGCGACTCGGCTCGGAACCGCTCGATGTTCTGGCCTGTGGTCCGCACCCGCAGGACGCTACGGCGGCGGCACCGGGAACATCCTCGCCGAA
Source organism: Streptosporangium sp. NPDC006013 (assembly GCF_040614275.1). Classification (NCBI taxonomy): domain Bacteria; kingdom Bacillati; phylum Actinomycetota; class Actinomycetes; order Streptosporangiales; family Streptosporangiaceae; genus Streptosporangium; species Streptosporangium sp. NPDC006013. The sequence goes on along the minus strand of NZ_JBEXUE010000103.1, from coordinate 23,246 downwards.
CTCCGTTCTGTGGATATCCGACCGACCGTACGGCCAGGCTGTGGACGGCGATCCGGCGGACGGGCGCCCGGACCGGGCATGCGCGCCCACAGGTGTCAGGAGGGCGGGAAGGAGACGGTGATGCCGAGCATCCCGGGGCCGACGTGGGCGCCGATGACCGAACCGACCTCGACGACTGTGACCTCGACGAGTGCGGGGATGCGCCGGGGCAGGCGCGCCGCCAGCGCCTCGGCACGGGCCGCGGCGCCGAGATGCTGGACCGCGACCTCCACCGGGGCGGTGCCCGCGGCCTCGACCGCGAGATCCTCGAGACGGGCGATGGCCCGGCTCGCCGTACGGACCTTCTCCAGCGGAACGATCGCGCCGTCACGGATGTGCAGGATCGGTTTGATCATCAGCGCCGAGCCGAGGAGGGTCGCCGCCGCACCGATCCGGCCTCCCCGGCGCAGGTATTCCAGGGTGTCGACATAGAAGAAGCTGCGGATCGACTCCGCACGGCGGCGGGCGGCATCCGCCACCTCCGTCCGGGTCGCGCCCGCGGCGGCGGCACCCGCGGCGGCGAGGACGGGGAATCCCAGGCCCATCGCGATGGACCCGCTGTCGATGACGTCGACCGGAACCGGTGAATCCTCGGCTCCCGCGCGGGCGGCCTCGACCGTGCCGGACATCTCCGCCGACAGGTGGATGGAGACGATGCCGGTCGCGCCTTGGGCCGCCGCCTGGTCGTAGGCGTCCGCGAAACGCCGCGGAGCGGGCCTGGAGGTCGTCACCGGAGCCCGCTCCCCGAGCGCGTCGTCCACGCTCGCGGCGCCGTCGAGCCGCGCCATGTCGTCGAGCGACCGGCCTCCCACGACCACCTGGAGCGGTACCACGATGATTCCCAGGCGGGAGACCTGCTCTCGCGGAAGGTAGGCGGTGGAGTCGGTGACGACGGCGACCGATGGCGACATGTCCAGAGATTACTCGGAGAAGATCAGACGAAGAAGGCCGGAGTCACGGACGTTGGACCTACTGGACGGGGGTGCCTCCACGCCAGACCCGGCGGGGCTTGAGGCCGAAGGCCCAGGCGAAGGCGCCCTCGTGGTCGGCGTCCCACTGGACGATGTCGGCCAGGCGACCTGGGGCGAGAACACCGCGGTCGGAAGCCCCGAGGACCGTGGCACCGCCGAGGGTGGCGGCGCGCAGGGCGTCGCCGACGCTCATGCCGAAGGCCGCCACCGCGAGGCTGATGACCAGTGACATCGAGGTGATGCCGCAGTGGCCCGGGTTGTGGTCGCTGCCGAGGGCCACGGTGACCCCCTGGGCGAGCATCCGGCGGACGGGAGGCAGGCTGCCACGCTGGAGGGCGGTTCCCGGGCAGACCACGGCGGGGACTCCGTAGCGGGCCAGGATCGCGATGTCCTCGTCGGTGGTGTGGTGGAGCAGGTCGGCGGAGGCGCAGCCGAGCTCGGCGGCGAGCTGGACGGCGCCCCGGCGGGTGTACGCACCGGCGTGCACGCGGGGCTGCAGGCCGACGTTGCGCCCGGAGGCCAGGACCCAGCGGGCCTCTTCCGCGGTGAAGTGACCCTCGTCGCAGTAGACGTCGACGCTGTCGGCTCCCGCCGCCGCGGCGTCGGCGCACCAGGAGCCCACGGCCTCGACGTAGTCGCGCTGGCGGCCGAAGTACTCGGGCGGGACGACGTGCGCGGCCATGAAGGTCACGTGCACCCGCGGCATCATCGGCTCCTTCTCCAGCTCGCGCAGGAGCCGCACGTCGGCGAGTTCGCCGTCGCGGGTGAGGTGGTAGCCGGTCTTGGCCTCGATGGTGGTGGTGCCGCTGAGCAGCCAGTCTCGGAGCCGCTCACGGACACCGTTGCAGAGCGTCCAGGGATCGGTGCCCCGGGTGACCGTCACGGTGGAACCGATGCCGCCGCCCGCCGCGGTGATCGCGGAGGGGGTGGAACCACCGGAGCGCATCGCCATCTCGGCGTAGCGGTTGCCCGCGTAGACCGGATGGGTGTGCGCGTCGATCAGGCCGGGGGTGACCAGCGCGCCGCCCAGGTTCTCGACGTGGTCGACGTCGACGATGTCGTCGACGACGCCGGGCACGCTCTGCGGTAGATCCGCGGCCCGGCCGACCCAGGCGATCCTGTCGTTGTGAACAAGGATCGCCGCGTTGCTGAACACATCGTTTCCGGTCCAGAGCCGGCCGATGTTGGTCAGAAGGCGGACCGTCATCGCATCACCGCCTTGTGTTCAGGGGAAGACGCTTGGAGGAGGAGGACCACACCCGGACGGGACGAGTCGCCCCTGACACTGCCGGGCACCGTGCCCTTCAAGCCCGCTGTGACTCCGGACGGCATCGGGGGTCTCCTGCTCTCATCCGCGTATCTGTTGTGCGGCGACAGTATCGCCGAGATCATGATCGGGCGATTTCAGTTCAGTTACGTTATTTCACAAGTCAGCCCGCTGTACAGGCTAATTGGGAAGAACGCCGCCTCACCGCGACCGCACCTCGCCCGCCGGCTCGACGATCACGCGTGGCGTTGAGCACCTTTCCACAGCTCAGACTACTTCTTCATCGTCCGTAACAGTAGTCACCAGAGCAACTTGCGTCATAACATCTCGCTAGATTTGCCTTATGGTAGCAATCTAAACCCCGGCCGACCACTGCGGCTTTCGCGGCTTTTGTACGTTTTCACGACCACAGTGCACCCCACAGGGCCTTTCAGCGCAAGCCCCGCCATTGAAACGCGATTCGCGATCAACCTAGGCTGGTAATCGGGAGACTTGGACCATGATCCTTACTCCCCTCCACATCGGCGGGCGGTTGCGTCGCCGTGCGGGCACCCGGGACGGCCGCGACATCGACCCCCGACACCTGCCGACCAAATCCCTATAAAAGGCCGCAAGCAGGACGCTCCATGTAGCCTTTCGTGCGAGTTGTCCGCAGGTCACACGCATAGGAGTTGCCTTGTCCGTCCAGGCGGACGCCGGTAGGCGTCGCATTGAAGAGCTTCTCCAGGGGCACGAGGAACGCGTCCTCAAGCGCTGGCTTGAGGTCGCCGGCTCCTCCACCGGAGGCCAGGTGGATCGCGGAGGACTGGCCGGGCAGCTACGTGAGCTCTACCAGGCACTGCGTCGGTCGTTCGGCGACTCCGGCGACCTCAGCGACCTGCGTGGCCTCCTCGCCGAACTCTCCCGTGACCGCGCCCGCCAGGGGTTCACCCCGACCGAGACCGCGATCGTGGTGTTCGGCCTGAAGGAGGCGCTCTACGAGAGCGTCGAGGAGGACGCCTCCCCCGAGGCCCTGCGAGGTTTCATCTGGTTCTCCCGGGTAATCGACGACCTCGGGCTCTTCACCGTGGAGAGCTACGCGGCGGCCAGGGAGAAGATCATCATCGACCAGGCGGAGCAGTTGCTGGAGCTGTCCACCCCGGTGGTCAAGCTCTGGGACGGCATCGTCGCGGTGCCGCTGGTCGGCACGCTCGACTCGGCCAGGACCCAGGTCGTCATGGAGAAGCTGCTGCAGACGCTCGTCGACACCGGCTCCGAGCACGCGGTCATCGACATCACCGGGGTGCCTGCCGTGGACACCGAGGTCGCGCAGCACCTGCTCAAGACCGTGGTGGCGGCCCGGCTGATGGGCGCCGAGTGCGTGATCTCCGGCATTCGCCCGCAGATCGCCCACACCATCGTCACCCTCGGCATCGAGTTCGGCGACATCGTGACCAAGGCCACGCTCGCCGACGCGCTGGCCCACACGCTGCGGGCGAGCGGCGTCAGGGTCGTCAAGGGCGGGGAGTCCCGCATCGCCGTGAGAACGGTTGAGGGCTGATGGAGCGCGTACCCATCCTCAAGCTCGGCGACATCCTGATCGTCTCCATCCAGATCGACCTGCAGGACATGAGCGTGCTCGCGCTCCAGGAGGACCTGTCGGAGAAGGTGGTCGCGACCGGCGCCCGAGGGGTGATCATCGACATCACCGCCGTGGAGATCGTCGACTCCTTCATCGGCCGGATGCTGGCCACCATCGCGGCGATCTCCCGCATGCTCGACGCCGAGACGATCGTCGTCGGCATGCGACCGGCGGTGGCGATCACCCTCGTCGAGCTCGGCCTCTCCCTCGGCGGCGTGCGCACGGCGCTCAATCTCGAGAAGGGTGTCGCGCTGCTGAACCAGATCGAAAGCTCCCAGACCTCTACGGCCACCTGGTGACAACCGCCGAGGAGTTGCCCATCAACGTCAACGGCGACGTCGTGCTGGTCCGCCAGCGCGTCAGGACCGTCGCCGTGAACGTGGGCCTGTCCCTGGTCGACCAGACCAAGGTGGTGACCGCGGCCAGCGAGCTGGCCCGCAACGCCCTGGTCTACGCGGGAGGGGGACAGGTACGGGTCGAGGTCGTGCACAAGGGGGTACGGCGCGGCCTAAGGATGACCTTCAGCGACAACGGGCCCGGCATCCCGGACATCGAGCAGGCGCTGACCGACGGGTGGACCACGGGCAACGGCCTCGGTCTCGGCCTCAGCGGCTCCCGCCGTCTGGTCGACGAATTCGCCCTGGAGTCGACTCCCGGTGAGGGCACGCTGGTCACGGTGACGAAATGGGCACGTTGATCCGCTCGCGGCACGACGTCTGGGTGCGCGCCGAGGACGCCAGTGCGATCGGCGCGCTCCGCCGCACCGCCGTGGCGCTCGCCGAGATCCGGGGATTCGGCGAGGAGGACATCGGGCGGGTCGCCGTGGCGGTGAGCGAGGCCGCGTCGAACCTGGTGAAGCACGCGATCGAGGGGGTCATGCTGATCCGGCCGCATCCCGAACTGGACTCGGCGGTCGAGGTTCTCGCGATCGACCGGGGGCCGGGGATGCACGACGTCTCCCGTGCCCTGCGCGACGGCTACTCCACGGCGGGCACGCTCGGCATCGGGCTGGGCGGCATCGCCCGGATGGCCAGCGGATACGAGGTTCATTCCATGCCCGGCCGGGGAACCGTGCTCGGCATGTACTTCGTCGCGCAGGGCGCCCCGCTGCCCCCGTCCCAGGTGAGCGGCCTGACGCGTCCGATCGGCGAGGAAACCGTCTGCGGCGACGCCTTCGTGGTCGCCGAGACCGGCACCGCGATGACCGTGATGCTCTGCGACGGGCTCGGCCACGGTCCCGCCGCCGCCCATGCCTCCCAGGAGGCGGTGCGCCTGTTCCTGCGGCACGCGGACCTCGCACCGGTCACCGCCCTGGAGCGCATCCACACCGGCCTGGGCCACACCAGGGGCGGCGCGGTCGCCGTGGCCCGCGTCGACGGCGCCGCGGGCACGGTGAGCTTCGCCGGCCTCGGCAACATCTCCGCGTGGATCGCCCACGGCGACGGCCGTCAGGGGATGATCTCGGTACCGGGCATCGCCGGCCACCAGGCCAGGACCCTGCGCCAGTACGAGTACATCGTGCCGCGGCACAGTGTCGTCCTGCTCCACTCCGACGGCCTGTCCGAGCGCTGGGACATCACCTCCTACCCCGGGCTGGTCACGCGCCTCCCCTCCGTCGTCGCCGGCACGTTGCTGCGCGAGGCCGGTACCCGCAGGGACGACGCCTGCGTGGTCGCGGTCAGGCCGGGCACATGACCGGGGACGAGCTGATCAGGGTCGGCGTCCGGGACGACCATGACGTCTTCGCCATGCGCAGGCTCGGCCGGGAGGTCGCGGAGAGCGTCGGGTTGGAGGCCCAGGACCAGATCCGGGTGGCCACCGCGTTGAGCGAGATCGGCAGGGAACTCCTCGAGGCCGAGATCGAAGCCTCCGTCGCCTTCCGGCTGGAGCGGGACGCCCTGCTCGTCACCGTTGACTTCTCGGCGGAGACCGATTTCCGCCCATCGGACGGCGTGACGCTGGCGGGGCGTCTCGTCGACCTCATCGAGCTCGATCCCGCCGAGGGAAGAATAAGCATGGTCAAACGGCTCCCGCAGGGCCGCAAGCCGAGACTCTCGGCAGAGGAGATACGCACCGTGCTCGCCACCGCGGCGCCCACCACCGCCCTCGACGAGCTGCGCCTGCAGAACCGCGAGCTCGCCGAGACCCTGGAGGAGGTCCTGCAGCTCAACACCGAGTTGCAGGAGACCAACCAGGGAGTGCTGGCGCTCTACAACCAGCTCTCCGAGGAGCTGGAGGAGACCAACCGCGGCGTCGTGGCGCTCTATGCCGAGCTGGACGAGAAGTCCGCGCAGCTCCGGGCGGCGAGCGACGCGAAGAACAGGTTCTGGGCCACGGTCAGCCATGAGCTGCGCACCCCGCTCAATTCGATCATCGGCCTGGTCCGCCTCCTGGTGGGTCCCGGCGGGGAGCCCCTGGCCGCCGAGCAGCTCCACCAGGTGAACCTCATCGGCTCCTCGGCGCAGACGCTTCTGGCGCTGGTGAGCGAGCTGCTCGACATGGCGAAGGCCGAGGCCGGGCGGCTCGATCCCCAGCCCGCCATGGTCGACCTGGTGGCGCTGGCGGAACGGCTGCGTATGACGCTCCACCCCACCAGCGGCAACGACGAGGTGGCGCTCACGGTGGAGATCCCGCAGGCACCGTTGGAGATGATGGTGGACGAGGTGATGCTCACCCGGATCCTGCGGAATCTGCTCTCCAACGGGCTGAAGTTCACCGAGCGGGGCGAGGTCAGGCTGGAGGTGAGCATCGACGCCGCCACCCACGACCTGGTCTTCACCGTGACCGACACGGGGGTAGGCGTGCCCGAGGAGCACCTGGAACGCGTCTTCGAGGAGTTCTTCCAGGTGCCGGGGGTGATCCAGGCACGGACCAAGGGGACCGGGCTCGGTCTGCCGTACGCCCGCAGGCTGGCCGAGGCTCTGGGCGGCGGACTGCAGCTGGCCAGCACGGTGGGATCCGGAACCACGGCCACCCTGAGGCTGCCCTACCGGCACGACGAGGCCCCGATGGTCGGCCGGTTGCTCGTCGTGGACGACGACGCGGAGTTCCGCGCCACGGTACGGCGGATGCTCACCGGTTTCGCCGCGCACATCGACGAGGCCTCCGACGGGCTGGGTGCGCTGGAGACGATGGCGAAGAACCCGCCCGACCTCGCGCTGGTGGACCTGCTGATGCCCCGTCTCGACGGCACCGCGCTGATGTTGCGGATGTCCGACGACGAGCGGCTGCGCGAGGTACCGGTGATCATCGTGACCGTCGCCACGTCACGGCAGGCCCCGGAGGGAGCACACATGGTGATCCCCAAGCAGGGGCTCCGCCGTGACACCCTGCTGGAGGCGATCGGAAGCGCTCTGGGACACGCCCATGGGTAGCGGCGGAGCGACGGTGCTGGTCGTGGACGACACCCCGACCAAGCTGTACATCCTGTCGAGCTGGCTGCGCCGCTCGGGACACCAGGTCGTGCAGGCCACCGGCGGCATGGAGGCGCTCACCAAGGTCAGGGAACTCCAGCCGGACCTGGTCGTCCTCGACGTACGACTGCCCGACATCAGCGGCTACGAGGTCTGCGAGCGGATCAAGGCCGACCCGGCGACGTCGTCGATACCGGTCATCCAGATCTCCGGAGCGGCTATCACCCCGGCCGACCGCGCCCAGGGGCTCGAACGCGGAGCCGACGCCTACCTGGCGGAACCGGTCGAGCCTGACGAGTTCGCCGCGACGGTCGAGGCCACGCTGCGCTACTACCGCGCCCGGCAACGGGCCGAGCTGATGGCCCGGCGGCTGGCCGCCCTCACCGAGGTCACGCTCTCGATGAACTCCGCCGAGACGTTCGACAAGCTCCTCGGCACGGCCGTCGAGGGGACCTCCAGGATCCTGGAGCGGCGGACGGGCACGCTCGCCCTGCCTCCCGACGGCCGGATCCGCAGGTTCTCCGCCATGCCCCCGGAGAACGTCGCCGTCGCCAAGGTCGCGGCGCCGGACACGCTGAACAGGTTGAGCGCGATGTCCCTGGGCGACTCCGCGGGCACCCAGGTTTTCACGGTCCCCGCCGCCGAGTGGATGGGGCTGGTGCCCGACTCGAAGATCAGCGGCGATGTCTCGGCCGTGGTCTGCCGCACCAAGCTGGGCAGGCCCCCCGTCTATCTCGGGGTGGACGGGGTCCCGCCGCTCGACGTCGACGAGTCCAACGTGCTGCGCCAGCTCGGCCAGGCCCTCGCCCTCGCCGTGGACGCGCTCCGGGCGTACGCCGAGGAGCACGCGATCGCCCTCACCCTGCAGCGCAGCCTGCTGCCGGCGCGGATCCCCGAGACCTCCGGGCTCACGATCAGCTGGCGGTACCAGCCCGCGGTCGACAACGTCGAGGTCGGCGGCGACTTCTACGAGGTCCTACGGCTGGGCCACCGGCTGCTCATCGCCATCGGCGACGTCCAGGGACACTCGCTGCTGGCCGCCACCGTCATGGCGGAGCTGCGCCACGCACTGCGTGCCTCCATCATCGGCACCTCGGACCTCGGCACGTCGATGGCCCTGCTCAACGATGTGCTGCGGCGCTACCACCCCGGTATGACCGCCACCGTCTGCCTGCTCCTGCTCGACCCGGTGACCGGGGAGATGGAGATCGCCAACGCCGGGCACATCCCGCCCCTGCTCATCGCCGACGGCCAGGCCCGCTACCACCGCCTGGGCAATCTCCTGCTGGGCGTGGCCGAGGAGAGCTACCGGGTCGACCGGGTGAACGTGCCGCGGGGAGCCGCGGTGCTGATGTTCACCGACGGACTCATCGAGGACCGCGACAAGCTGCTCGACGAGAGTCTGGAGATCGTACGACACCTGGCCGAGGAGACGGAGGAGGACCTGGAGGTCTTCTGCGACCGGCTGATCGAGAGGTTCGGCGCCAGGGAGGACGACGTGGCACTGGTCATGTTCCGCCGCGAAAGGTGAGGGAAGGCGTCGCCGTCCCGCCGTACCGCCCCAAGGAGGCGGTACGGCGGAAGGAGCCGATCAGACGGTCTCGACCGGCTTGGCGGTCTTCTCCAGCTCGGCGAAGAGGCCGGGCAGAACCCTGGCGTGCAGCACCGTGCCGTCCTCGGTGTGCTCGATGCCGAGAACCTCGCCCTCCCCGTGCGCCCTGGAGATCAGGTCGCCGCGCTCGTACGGCACGAGAAGCCTGACCTCCTGGTCGAACCGGGGCAGCTCCCGCTCGATCACGGCCCTCAGCTCGTCGATCCCGGCGCCCGTGCGGGCCGAGACCACGACCGTGTGCTTCTCCCGCGCGGTCAGCTGGGCCAGCACCACCGGGTCGGCGGCGTCGGCCTTGTTGATGACCACGATCTCCGGAATGTCGCGAACGCCCTCGATATCGGCGAACACCTCGCGCACCGCGGCGAGCTGCGACTCGGGGTCGGGGTGCGAGCCGTCGACCACGTGCAGGATCAGGTCGGCATCGCCGACCTCCTCAAGCGTGGAGCGGAACGCCTCGACGAGCTGGTGCGGCAGGTGCCGGACGAACCCGACCGTGTCGGCCAGCGTGAACAGGCGGCCGTCGGGCGTGTGCGCCCTGCGGACCGTCGGGTCGAGCGTGGCGAACAGGGCGTCCTCGACCAGCACTCCGGCACCGGTCAGCCGGTTCAGCAGCGAGGACTTGCCCGCGTTGGTGTATCCGGCGATGGCCACGGCGGGGACCTCGCGCTGCAGGCGTCGCGCCCGCTTGGTCTCGCGGGCGGTGGTCATCCCGCCGATCTGGCGGCGTAGCTTGGCCATCCGCTCACGGATCCGGCGGCGGTCCAGCTCGATCTTGGTCTCACCGGGACCGCGACCGCCCATGCCGACGCCGCCCGCGGCGCGCCCGCCGACCTGGCGGGACAGGTTGCCACCCCAGCCTCGCAGGCGCGGCAGGAGGTAGTTGAGCTGCGCGAGCTCGACCTGGGCCTTGCCCTCGCGGCTCTTGGCGTGCTGGGCGAAGATGTCGAGGATCAGCATGGTCCGGTCGATGACCTTGACCTTGACCGTCTCCTCGAGCTGACGGAGCTGGCCGGGGCTCAGCTCACCGTCGCACACCACGGTGTCGGCACCGGTGGCGGAGACGATGTCGGCGAGCTCCTGCGCCTTGCCCGAACCGATGTAGGTCGCCGTGTCGGGCTTCTGGCGGCGCTGGATCAGCCCCTCCAGCACCTGTGAACCCGCAGTCTCGGCGAGGAGCTTGAGCTCCAGGAGGGAGTTCTCGGCGTCGATCGCCGTACCGGAGGTCCAGACGCCGACCAGGACGACCCGCTCAAGTCGCAGCTGGCGGTATTCGACCTCGGTGACGTCTTCCAGCTCCGTGGAGAGGCCCGCCACCCGGCGCAGCGCCTGGCGCTCGGCCAGATCCATCTCACCGGTGTCGAGCAGGTCGTCGAATCGATCGATGTCCATGTCCAGCGGCTCACGAGTGTCTATGTCGTCGCTCCATTCAGATGGTGGGTCCGTATGCGTTCTTCTCATATGAGTGAACGCCCGAACACCCCGGGTCTCTTCCCCTCGATGGTGCCATGGGAACCGCTCGGTCATCACCTGGTTATCACCGCTCCGTCCGCCGACCGGCGCGGTGTCGGTGTCGGTGTCGGGTTCAGGAGAGCAGGACCCGGGCGTCGCCGGAGCCGGTCTTCAGCGTGATCTTGTGCGGCGCCGAGGGGTCCCTGACGACCTCCACGGTCTCGTCGCCGGAGCCGGTCTCGGTGGTCACGTCGTAGCCGCCCTTGGGAAGGTACGCGGCCACGTCGCCGGAACCGGTCTTGATCTCCACCCTGTCGGGTATGACCGCGAACCTCGCCTCGACCTCGCCGGAGCCGGTGTCGGCGGTGAACTGCTTGGAACCCAGGTTTCCCGCCTCGATGTCGCCGGAGCCGCTCTCGGCGCTCACTCCCCCGGTCAGCCCACGCAGCGTGATGGTCCCGGAACCGGTGTCGAGCTTGGCCGTCAGACCTGGCGGGATCTCGACCTTGTAGTCGACCGAGCAGCTCATCCCGTCGCAGCGGTGCCGCAGGGTGAGCGTGCCGCCGTCCACCGGATGCTCGGTGGTGGGCCTGTCGCCGCCGCGCCAGTGGATGGTCTCGGTCACGTGGACGGCCTGCCGGTCCGACTCGGTGACCACGATGTCGCCCGAGCCCGTGGCGACGTCCAGGGCCGTCACCCTGCCGGTGACGTCGTAGGAGACGACGTCCTGCTGCCGGTCACGGAAGTCCAGGGCGAACTCGCACCCCGAGAGCATGAAAACCGCCCCCAACAGCCCACCGGCGACGAGCGTGTTCCTCTTCATGCGCTCAATCCTCGACTTCCCGGGAAGTCTCCGCTTCCCATTCGCGACTTGTCCGTCCTCTCCCTCTACCGGGAGGCGCTGATCCAACTGTCTCCCAGTACATCCCCCAGCTCATCGGGGAATTCCCCGAGCGACCCCTGAGGAGGACCCTGCCTTTGACCGAGAACCGGCCGTCAAGTAGCGTCTATTCCACAATTCAGAAGTGGTTTTCCATGATACGGAAAGAGGGCTCATGGACGGTGTTGAGATCAGTGGCCCCGGTCAGGACCGCTTTGACGAGATCCTCACGCCGGAGGCACTGGCCTTCGTGGCCACCCTCCAGCGCGAGTTCAACGACCGGCGTCTGGAGCTGCTCCAGGCCCGCCAGGACCGTCAGGCGGAGCTGTCGGCGGGCGGCACCCTCGACTTCCTGCCCGAGACCAGGCACGTGCGCGAGTCCGAGTGGCACGTCGCCCCGCCCGCGCCCGGCCTGGAGGACCGCCGCGTGGAGATCACCGGCCCGGTCGACCGGAAGATGACGATCAACGCACTGAACTCCGGCGCCAAGGTCTGGCTGGCCGACTTCGAAGACGCCAACGCCCCCACCTGGGAAAACACCATCAACGGCCAGCTCAACCTCCGCGACGCGCTCGACCGGACCATCGACTTCTCCGCCGGGGAGAAGAGCTATGCCCTCAAGCCCGACTCCGAGCTGGCCACCATCGTGGTCCGCCCCCGCGGATGGCACCTGGACGAGAAGCACCTCACCCTCGACGGGGTGCCGTTCTCCGCCTCCCTCGTCGACTTCGGGCTCTACTTCTTCCACTCGGCGCAGCGGCAGATCGCCAAGGGCAAGGGCCCCTACTTCTACCTGCCGAAGATGGAGTCACACCTGGAGGCCCGCCTCTGGAACGACGTCTTCGTCAGGGCCCAGGAACTGCTCGACATCGCCCAGGGCACGATCCGGGCGACGGTGCTCATCGAGACCTACCCGGCCGCGTTCGAGATGGAGGAGATCCTCTATGAGCTCCGCGACCACTCCGCCGGCCTCAACGCGGGCCGCTGGGACTACCTCTTCAGCGTGATCAAGAAGTTCCGCACCCGCGGCCGCGAGTTCCTGCTGCCCGAGCGGAACGCGGTGACGATGACCGCCCCGTTCATGCGCGCCTACACCGAACTCCTGGTCAGCACCTGCCACCGGCGCGGGGCCCACGCCATCGGCGGGATGGCCGCGTTCATCCCCTCCCGCCGCGACCCCGAGGTCAACAAGATCGCTCTGGAGAAGGTCACCGCCGACAAGACCCGCGAGTCCGGCGACGGCTTCGACGGTTCGTGGGTCGCCCACCCCGACCTGGTGCCGATCTGCCGCGACGTCTTCGACTCCGTCCTCGGGTCGCGGCCGAACCAGCTCGACCGCCTGCGCGAGGACGTCTCCGTCTCCGCCGCCGACCTGCTCGCGGTCGCCCAGACTCCCGGCGACATCACCGAGGCGGGGCTGCGCAACAACGTGGACGTGGCACTGCGCTACCTGGCCGCCTGGATGGGCGGGCTGGGCGCGGTCGCGATCCACAACCTGATGGAGGACGCGGCGACCGCCGAGATCTCCCGCTCCCAGATCTGGCAGTGGATCCACAACGACATCAAGCTCGCCGACACCGGCGCCGTGGTGACCAGGGAACTGGTCGAGCAGATCATCGACGAGGAGCTCGCCAAGATCAAGGAAGAGCCCGGATACGACGAGGCCCTTTACGACCAGGCGACCGCGCTGTTCAAGGAGGTCGCCCTGGACGACGACTTCGCGGAGTTCCTTACTCTCCCTGCCTATGCGCGTATGCCATGACATGACCGGCCCGACGGTGAGGAATCCTCATCCCCTGACGAGGATTCCTCACTCCAGGCGGTCACCGGCGGCGGATGCGGAGGCCGAGCCGAGTGGATACTTTGCGTGCATGAGTGATGACAGGAACGGCGAGGAAGCCGGTCGGGGCGACTACGGGTCGCTGCTCGACGCCGTCAAGCGCGAGATCACCGGCAGCCGGGGGCGGGTGGCCCTGCTCACCACCGATGCCGAGCTGATCCGGCAGTACTGGCGGATCGGCCGCCACATCCTCGAACGGCAGACGGACGATGACTGGGGCAGAAAGGCGGTGCCCCGGCTCTCGATCGACCTGCGCGGCGCGTTCCCCGAGGCCATGGGCTACTCGCGGACCAACCTCCTCTACATGAGGGCATTCGCGGCGGCCTGGCCGGAATCCGTCCCGCAGACCGGGCGGCCGATCCCGTGGGGCCACCACATCGTCCTGCTGGACATGCTGGACAGCCGGACGACGAGGGAGTTCTACGCGCGCAAGACCGCGGACGAGGGGTGGGCCAGGGGCGTCCTGATCACGATGATCAAAGGTCGGCTCCACCTCCGTATCCGTCACTCCCCGCCAGGCCCCGCCCGTGTCTCGCCGGTCCCCGACTGCCGGTCCGCCCAGCGGGAGTTCGCCGGCCTGCTGGACGAGGGCCCCAGGCACGGCAGGAACGCCGGTGCCCCCGCACTGAGCGAGAATGCGAGATGAGGGTTATGTCGTTAATCGGCCGATGTAGGCCGGTGGGCGACGGCGACGGCGTCCCCGTCGTCGCCGGATCCTCGGTCACATCGCAGGAGGAACGATGTCGACGAAGACGCTGGACGAGTCGGCCCGCAGGTTCGAGGAGCTCCTCGGCCCCGGGTCGGTGATCACCGACCCCGTGCGGCTGCGCACCTACGAATGTGACGGGCTGACCCACCACCGGGCCACTCCCGGCGTCGTGGTGCTTCCGGAGAGCGCCGAGCAGATCGCGGCCGTGGTGAGGATCTGCAACGAGTACGGTCTGCCGTTCGTGGCCAGGGGCGCCGGGACGGGTCTGTCCGGCGGGGCTCTGCCGAGGACCGACGGGGTGCTGGTGGTGACCTCGAAGATGCGGCGGATCCTCTCTGTCGACGTGCCGAACCGGCGGGCGACCGTGGAGCCGGGAGTCACCAATCTGGCGATCACCGAGGCCGTCCGCGACCTGGGCTACTACTACGCGCCCGACCCCTCCAGCCAGCAGGTCTGCACGATCGGCGGCAACGTGGCGGAGAACTCGGGCGGCGCGCACTGCCTGAAGTACGGCTTCACGGTCAACCACGTGGTCGGCCTGGAGATCGTCACCCCCGACGGTGACATCGTCGAACTCGCCGACGTCGACTCCGGCTACGACCTGCTGGGCGCGTTCGTCGGCTCGGAGGGCACGCTCGGCATCGCGACCAAGGTCGTCGTACGGCTGAGCCGGCTTCCGGAGGCCGTGACGACGCTGCTCGCGGCGTTCGAGGACATCGAGCGGGGCGGGCGGGCGGTCTCGGCGATCATCGGCGGCGGCATCGTACCGGCCGCGATCGAGATGATGGACGCCCTGGCCGTCGAGGCGGCCGAGGCGGCCGTGGCGTGCGCCTACCCCGAAGGGGCCGGCGCGGTGCTCATCGTGGAGCTGGACGGTCCGGCCGAGGAGGTCGCGCACCAGTTCGGCGAGGTGACGCGGATCTGCCGGGAGAACGGCGCGTTCGAGATACGGGTCGCCGACGACCCGGTGGAGCGGGCGGCCATCTGGCGGGGCCGCAAGTCGGCGTTCGCCGCGGTGGGCCGGATCAGCCCCGCCTACATCGTCCAGGACGGCGTCGTACCGCGGACCGCGCTGCCCGAGGTGCTGGCGAGGATCGACGGGCTCTCCCGCGAGTACGGGATCAGGGTCGCGAACGTCTTCCACGCCGGTGACGGCAACCTGCACCCACTGGTGCTGTTCGACGACGCGGAGCCGGGCGCGGGCGAGCGGGCGGAGATCGTCTCGGGAAGGATCCTCGACCTGTGCATCGAGCACGGCGGTTCCATCACCGGTGAGCACGGCGTCGGAGTGGACAAATCCCGATATATGCCAAAAATGTTCTCCGACGACGACCTCGACACCATGCAGCTGGTGCGCTGCGCCTTCGACCCCCGCGGCCTGTCGAACCCGGGCAAGATCTTCCCGACCCCGCGACTGTGCGGCGAGGTCCCCGGGGTCCGCAAGGGCGTGCACCCGCTGGTCGAGTCCGGACAGGCGGAGCACTTCTGATGGAGGCACTGCACGAGACGGGTGTGACGGTCCGCCCGGCGACCCCCGGCGAGACGGTGGGTGGAGTCCTCCCCCGCTGGGTGGCCCTGCCCGAGAGCACCGATGAGGTCGCCGCGCTGATGCGTGTCTCGGCCGCGCACGACCTGGCCGTGGTCCCGACAGGAGGCGGCACGAAGCTCGGCTGGGGGAATCCCCCCGAGCGGTGTGACCTGCTGATCGACACCCGCCGCCTGCTCCTCGGCAACGGATCGACGGTCGAGCACTCCGCCGGCGACCTCGTGGCGCGGGTCAGCGCCGGGCTTCCCCTCGACGTCCTCGACTCCACGCTCTCGCGGTTCGGGCAGGAACTGGCCCTGGACGGCGCCCCGCGCGCCGGCACGGTCGGCGGCACGCTCGCCACCGCGGTCGCCGGCCCCCGCAGGTTCCGCTACGGCACCGCCCGCGACCTGCTGATCGGCATCACGGTCGTGCTGGCCGACGGCACGACCGCCTCCTCGGGCGGCAACGTCGTCAAGAACGTCGCGGGCTACGACCTGGGCAAGCTCTTCACCGGCTCGTACGGCACGCTCGGCGTCATCACGGAGGCCACCTTCCGTCTCCACCCGATCCCGGCCGACCGCCGCTGGATCACCGTGGAACCGGCTTCCCGGGCCGGAGCCGGCCACGGAACGGCCGCGCTGGTCACCGAGCTCGCGGCCGCCCTGGCCGAGCCGAGCGCGATCGAGCTGGACTGGCCGGACCACCCGCTGGGCGCGCCCACCGTGTCCGCGCTCGTCGAGGGGGTGGCGGCCGACGCCCGGGCGGAGGCCGTGCGCCGGCTCATGGACGGGTACGGGAGCGCACTGATCACCACGGAGGCGCCCGCCTGGTGGGCGGTACCGCCCGGTGCGGACGTGCTGCTGGAGTTGCGGGTCCCGCCCGCCGCCGCGCACCCGGCACTGCGGGCGGTCGCCGCGCGCGGGCTGCCCGCGCGGGTGCGCGGTTCGGTGGCCTCGGCGGTCCTGCGGGTCGCCCTGCCCGCGGACGTCGGCGAGGCGGCCTTCGCCGGATTCGTGACGGGCCTGCGCGACGACCTCCGCGAGCTCGGCGGCGGGCTGACCGTGCTCACCGCGCCTCCCGAGACCGCCCGCGGGGTGGATCGCTGGGGCCCGTCGGGCGCGCTGCCGCTGATGCGGCGGATCAAGGAACGGTTCGACCCCGACCGGAGGATGTCCCCCGGCCGGTTCGCGGGAGGGATCTGACATGGACCCGAAGCTGATCAATGACTGTGTGCACTGCGGTTTCTGCCTGCCCTCATGCCCGACGTACGTCCTGTGGGGCGAGGAGATGGACTCCCCGCGCGGCCGGATCCACCTGATGAAGCAGCACGTCGAGGGCACACCGCTGACACCGGAGATGGCCGGGCACTTCGACGCGTGCCTGGGGTGCATGGCGTGCGTGTCCGCCTGCCCGTCCGGGGTGAGGTACGACCGGCTGATCGAGCAGACCCGCGCCGAGGTGGAGCGGGTGCACGTGCGCAAGCCCGACGACCGGGCGCTGCGGGCGCTGGTCTTCCAGTTGTTCCCCTACCCCCGGCGACTACGGGCGATGCGGCTGCCGCTGCGGCTCAGTGCCGGACTGCGCCGCGCGATCGCCCCGAGGCTGGAGCGGATCAACCCGTCCCTGGCCGCGATGGCCGACCTCGCTCCCCCGGCCGCCGCCAGGGAGGAGTTGCCGCGCGTGCTCCCGGCGCGGGGTCCGCGCAGGGCGACGGTCGGGATGCTCACCGGTTGCGTGCAGGGCGAGTTCTTCCCGCAGGTGAACGCGGCCACGGCCCGGGTGCTCGCGATGGAGGGCTGCGACGTGGTGATCCCGCCGTCGCAGGGCTGCTGCGGGGCGTTGTCACTGCACTCGGGGCAGGAGAGGCAGGCCCTGCGATTCGCGAAGCGGACGATCTCCGTCTTCGAGCGGGCGGGCGTCGACACGATCGTGGTCAACGCAGCCGGCTGCGGATCGACGATGAAGGACTACGCGGAGATCCTCGAAGCCGAGGAAGGCGAGTGGGCCGACAGAGCACGGGCGATCAGAGTCGTCGACCTGGCCGAGTATCTCGTCGCGCTCGGGCCGGTGGCCGAACGGCATCCGCTGCCGCTCACCGTGGCCTACCACGATGCCTGCCACCTGGCCCACGCGCAGGGGATAAGGTCCGAGCCCCGCAGGCTCCTGGAAGGCGTGCCCGGCCTGGTACTGAGGGAGATCGCCGAGTCGGCGATCTGCTGCGGCTCCGCGGGAACCTATAACCTGTTCCAGCCCCAGGCCGCCAGGGATCTCGGTGACCGCAAGGCGGAGCGGGTGCTGGCCACCGGCGCCGACCTGCTGGTCTCGGCCAATCCCGGCTGCACCATGCAGATCACCTCGGCGATCCGCCGCCGGGGGGACGCGCCCATCCCCGTGGCGCACACCGCCCAGGTCCTCGACGCCTCGCTGCGCGGGCTCACGGAGGTGCCGTGAACGAGCCGTCCGGCGGCCATGGGGCGCGTAAGGATCCGGGGTCGCCCGGCGAGGAGGTCAGATGAGCGCCGTGCAGTCGGTCGACCGGGCACTGGACGTGCTGGAGGCGCTGGCCGAGCAGGGCGGGGAGGCGGGGCTCTCCGAGATCGCGGCCAGGACCGGCCTGCCCTACGGGACGATCCACCGGCTGCTGCGCACGCTGCTCGCACGGGGCTACGTGCGCCAGGAGTCCGACCGCCGCTACGCCCTGGGCGGCGCGCTGGTACGGCTCGGCGGGGTGGCCGAGCGCATGGTCGGCGTATGGGCGCAGCCCCACCTGACGAAGATGGTCGAGCTGTGGGGCGAGACGGCCAACCTGGCGGTGCTGGAGGGGGACTTCGTGGTCTACGTCGCCCAGGTGCTCTCGCCGCGACGGCTGCGGATGTTCGCCGAGGTCGGCAGGCGGGTGCTGCCGCACAGCACGGCGGTGGGAAAGGTGCTGATGGCCGACCGTCCGGACGCCGAGGTGGCGTCGCTGGTCAAGCGCACCGGCATGCCCCGGAGGACCGCCAACACGATCACCGACCTGCAGGGGATGCTCACCGAGCTTGAGCGGGTGCGCGAGCACGGGTACGCGATGGACCTGGGCGAGGAGGAGATCGGCGTGCACTGCCTGGCGGTGGGCGTACACGACGGGGCGCGGACCGTCGCCGCGCTGTCGGTCTCCGGGCCCGCCGAACGGATCTCCGCGCTCGACCGGCGGGACCTCACCGAGGGGATGCGCAGGATCGCGCGCGACTTCGGCGCCGAGCTGGGTCCGGCCACTTCCACCAAGGCGGACGGCACGGCATGAACCGGTCACCCGTGACGGTTCCGACCACCGGGGTCAGCGGCCGGGAGGGGTGATGTTGAGGTTGCCGCCCTGCGGCACCGGAACCACGCTGACCCGCCCCTTCCGGATGGCCTGCCAGAGCACGGCGCCCTGCGGGCCGAGGACTTTGACAAGGTCCTTGATCGATTCGATCTCGGCGCGGACCTTGGCGTTGCGCTGCGAGGCGGCGTCCACGGCCCGGTCCAGCGGCACCCGCATGTAGATGTTGAGCATCCGCCGCCAGCCGTCGGATGACCCCCAAGGGAGACATGTCCGTCTATGGAACCCGATGGAGGCGGTCGGCGGAGTAGGGAGTGAGAGTGCGTACGCGCTCCGGAAGGATTCCCTCTTGATGACGACTGGACGAAACAGGTGGTGACACTGGATCTCCCCCAACGGACCGGGGCGTTCCCGCTGTCCCCGCCCGCCGACGACGCGACCGACGCGACGCTGATCGGGGAGTCCCTGACGGACCCCGACAGGTTCGCCGGGCTCTTCGACCGGCACGCCGACGAGATCCACCGGTACGTGGCGCGGCGGCTGGACGACGTGACCACGGCCGACGACATGACGGCCGAGACGTTCCTCGTAGCCTTCCGCAAGCGGGCCCGGTACGACCTCGGCCGCGCCGACGCCAGACCCTGGCTGTACGGGATCGCCTCCAACCTGATCTCCGGCCACCGCAGGTCGGAGACCCGCAGGTTGAAGACGCTCGCCCGGCAGGTTCCCGAGCCCGCGGCCGAATTCGAGGACCGCAGCGCCGAGCGCGTCACCGCCGACCGGCTCAGACCCGCCCTCGCCGCCGCGCTGGCCGGGCTCGGCTCCGCGGAGCGGGACCTGCTCCTGCTGGTGGCCTGGGCCGACCTGACCTACGAGGAGGCCGCGCAGGCGCTCGGCATCCCGATCGGGACCGTCAGGTCCCGCCTCTCCCGCACCCGGACCAAGATCCGCCGCTCCCTGGAGTCGCACAGATGAACAAGGACGAGATCGAGCTGGTGGCCGCCATCCGGCCTGAGGCGCCCCCGTACGCCGACGAGGCCAGGCAGGCGGCCAGGCGGGGGCTGGCCGCGGCCGCCGCGCCGCGGGCACGGGGACGGAACCCGCTGCGGAACGGGCCGCGGTGGCGCGGGCCGTACGCGATGGCGCTGGCCGGGGCGCTCGCGGTGGCGGTGGGGGCGACCGCGATCACCCTGGCGCGGGCTCCGGGCGGCGGCCCCTCCGGAGACGTCGAGGAGGTCGTGGTGACGATGCCCAAGATCGTCGCCGTCTCGGCGAGCGAGGTACTGGACAGGGCGGCGCGAGCGGCCGTGAAGAGGGACCTCGCCCCGCGTGACGACCAGTTCGTCAAGGTCGAGTCGGAGACGATGTACGGCGCCTTCAGCGGCGTGGCAACGAACGCGGAGACGGGTGAGGTCGGCGAGGAGACCCGCTACCTCTACCGGACCAGGCGGGCCATCTGGCTGTCCGCCGACGGGACGAGGGACGGCGTGCTGCGGATCGAACACCTGGAGCCCAGGGCCTACCCGGGCTGGCCGATCCCCGAGGCGGCGTACAAGGAGCCCGGAGTCGAGACGCTCCCGCTGGTGAACTGCGGGAAGATCCCCGAGTACATGCGCACCGACCACGCGGCGCTCAAGAGGCTCCCCGCCGACGCCGACGGGATGCGCGCCCACCTCTACACCGGCGACCGGGGCGGCAACTCCAAGGACGAGGCGGCCTTCACCGCGGCGGGCGACATGCTCAGGGAGACCTACATGCCCCCGGCGCAGCGGGCGGCGCTGTTCAAGGCGGTGGGCACCATCCCCGGGGTCGACGTCACCGAGCGGGCCGAGGACGCGGCGGGACGCGAGGGGATCGGCGTCGGCAGGGTCGGCCTCGACGGCGTCAGGCAGGATCTGATCTTCGACGCGAAGACGTACGATCTGCTCGGCGAGCGCGGGATCGTGGTCGACGAGAAGGCCGCCAAGTCCCCCAGAGGCAGCCTGGTCGCCTCGACCGCCCAGCTCTCGGTCACGGTGGCCGACGAGGCTCCCGAGGTGGAGGTCGGGGACGCGGACCGCTGCGGCTGACAGCCGCTCCTGCCTGACCCCCGCCCGCCGCGGCGCCGTGGACCCGACTTCGCGGACGGGGAGCCCCGGCCACGGCCGATCAGCTGTGGACGCGGTGGACGGGTGATCCGTCGGCCGCGCAGTTCACCTCGACCTTGACCTCGGTCTCCTCGGACTCGAACTCGACGCGGGCCCGGTCGGCGGGTCCACGCTCGACGTCGTCGGTCTGGAATCCCTGGGCCGGGCTCCACGACCGGAGGGTGACCAGGCCGTCCTTACAGCGGGCGATGACCCTGCCGCCCGCCGTGGTGATCACCCGGCTCTCGCCGGGCTCCGCGACGGGCGCGGTGGTGGTGACGGTAACGGTCGGCTGGGGAGCGGACTCGGCGACGGTCGATTCGGAAGCGGACTCGGCGGGATCCGAGGTGACCCCGGCCGTGGGATCGGACGTGGGAACGGCGGTGGGAAGACCGCCGGGAAGGGACGAGGCCAGGGCGAGCGCCTCGTCGACCTCGGCGGCGGAGAGCGGCTGGAGCCCGGTGTCCGTCAGCGGCTCGCTGAGACGGTCGATCACCGCCACACCCACTCCGATCGCGAGGAGTCCGGTGACCAGCCATCCGGCCACGACCAGGGGAAGACGCTTGCGCATGCGTTCACTGTGCCACCTGAAACGATAAGGCAAGGTTAAGGGGCCGATAACCCGCTTTTGACGTGATGTGGAAGGAGGCTAACGTGGCGGCAAATGTCGAACGTACTGCTCATCGAGGACGACGCCGCGATCCGCACCTCCCTCACCCGGGGCCTGCGCGACCGCGGTCACGCCGTGTCGTCCGCTCCCACCGCTCTCGACGGCCTCCGGCTGGCCGTTGAGGAACGCCCCGACCTGGTGGTACTCGATCTCGGCCTGCCCGACATGGATGGGCTGGACCTCCTTCGGATGCTCCGGGCGGTGAGCCGGGTCCCGGTGATCGTGGCGACCGCGCGGGACGGGGACGCGGAGATGGTCAGGTTGCTGGACGCGGGCGCCGACGACTACGTGGTCAAGCCGTTCAGCGCGACCCAGCTCGACGCCCGGATCCGGGCGGTGCTCCGGCGGGTGGCCGGTGAGAACCGCGCCGACAGCTCGGTCACCGTCGGGGGCCTGCGGATCGACCCGCGTACCCGGGAGGCGACCCTGGACGGGACGCCGCTGGATCTGAGCCCACGGGAGTTCGACCTGCTCCACTACCTGGCCGCCCGCCCCGGCGAGGTGGTCACCAAGCGGGAACTGCTCACCCACGTCTGGCAGATCCCCTACGGCGGAGCCGACAAGACCGTGGACGTCCACCTGTCGTGGCTCCGCCGCAAGCTGGGCGAGACCTCGCAGGAGCCCCGCTACCTGCAGACCGTCCGGGGTGTCGGCGTGCGACTGGCCGCCCCGGCATGAGGCGCTGGCTGACCCTGCTGGTCGCGGCGACCACCTCCCTGGTACTGATCGCGCTGATGGTCCCGCTGGCGCTCCTGGTCCGCACGGTGGCGGTGAGCGGGGCGGTCAGCGAGGCCGAGAGCGAGGCCGAGTCGGTGGCCGTCGCGGTCGGCGCCGTGGACGCCGAGACCCTGCGGCTCACCACGGAACAGACCTCGCACCCGGTCACCGTCTTCCTCCCCGACGGCCGGGTGATCGGTGCCCCGGCCCCGCGCTCCGCCGCCGTGGAGCTGGCCTTCCTCGGTCGCAGCGTCACCGCCGCCGCCCCCGGCGGGAGGGAGATCCTGGTCTCGGTCCAGGGGGCGCCCGGGGGCACCGCGGTGGTCCGGGTGTTCCTGGACGACGGCCGGCTGACCAGGGGGGTGCCCCAGGTCTGGGCCGGGCTGGCGGCGCTCGGCCTGGCCCTGGTCGGGCTGGGCGTGCTGGTCGGCGACCGGCTGGCCCGCGCGGTGATCAGGCCGATCACCGCGCTGGCGGGGGTCTCGCACCGGCTCGCCGCGGGCGACCTGTCCGCCAGAACCGTGCCCGACGGCCCCGTCGAGGTGCACGCGGTCGGTCTCGCCCTCAACCACCTGGCCGAGCGCATCACCGGCCTGCTGGCGGAGGAGCGGGAGAGCGCCGCCGACCTGTCACACCGGCTGCGCACCCCGCTGACCGGGCTGAGGCTGGAGGCCGAGTCCCTGACCGACCCGGAGGAGTCGGCCAGGATCGAGGCCCGGGTGGACGCCCTGGAACGCGCCGTCACCTCGGTGATCAACGAGGCCAGACGGCGGGTGCGGGACCGGGCCGAGTGCGACGCGGCGGCGGTGACCGCGGCCCGGGTCGCGTTCTGGTCGGTGCTCGCCGAGGATCAGGCGCGGCACTTCACCCTCGATCTGGCTCCCGGCCCGTTGCCGGTCGCCGTCCCCGCGGACGAGCTGGCCGCCTGCGTGGACGCGCTGCTCGGCAACGTGTTCGCGCACACGCCCGAGGGGGTCTCGTTCTCCGTACGGTTGGAGCCGGCCGAGGGCGGCGCGCTGCTGACCGTCGCCGACGCCGGTCCCGGCTTCTGGGCACACGACGTCAAACGGCCGCCGGACTACTACGACGGTGACGGCTACGGC
>NZ_JBEXUE010000102.1:0-25555 GCF_040614275.1 Streptosporangium sp. NPDC006013 | reverse complement strand
CTGGTTGGCCTGGGAGTAGGCGATACCGATCTGGCGGACGCCGAAGCCGTACAGGATGTCCAGGCGATCGAGCTCGTTCTCGATCATCGTCGCCGACTCCAGCCCGGCCACCAGCGCCATCCGGTCGTCGCGCTTGGCCGCCTTGATGTCGTCCACGGTCAGCGCGTGCACCACGTAGTCCTGCTTGGCGATGTCCGCGAGCCGCAGGCCGAGGGCGTAGATCATGTCGTTCCACTTCCAGCCGTTCTCGCTGGTGACGCACGACGCCCCGGCCATGAAGTTGTCGAACACGGCGGTCATCCCCGAACGCGACAGGCCCTCGTAGCCGGTACGCTGCCGGCCGGTGCGGTTGTATCGGCGCAGTTCACCGACGTCCTTGGGGAGAACCACCGCGTGCTCGTGCAGTGAGATCACGATGTGCTCGGCCATGATCCGGCTGACCCGTTCGGACTGCTCGGCCGACACCTCACCGTCGTAGGCGGGCACCCGGCCGATCTGTTCGGCCAGCTCGAAGTCGGCGTAGTCGACGCCCGGTTCGAGATAGCCGTAGGCCTGGTGACCGCGGTAGGAGGCGGAAGGTGACTGCATGGCGGTGAATCCTCCAGATGTATTGATGTCGTGGCAGCCCGGGGCCGGGCACCGGTGACGGTCGGTCATGCCCCGCCGAGGCGGGCCAGGGGGGCCTGCTCGGGGAAGTGACAGGCGACCTCGACGGCCGACGCGGACCCGATCCGCAGAACGGGCTCGGTGTCGGCGCACACGTCCCGAGCCTTCGGGCAGCGTGTGCGGAACCGGCACCCTGACGGCGGGTCGACCGGACTCGGCGGGTCGCCGGCCAGCAGGGTTCGCGTGCGCGAGGCCCGGCCCCGCGGCTCGGGGACGGGCACCGCTTCGAGCAGCGCCCGGGTGTACGGGTGCTGGGGACGCTCGTAGACCTCCCGGCGGTCGCCGAGTTCCACGACCTTGCCCAGGTACATCACCGCCACCCGATCGGAGATGTGCCGTACCACCGACAGGTCGTGCGCGATGAACACGTAGGACAGGCCCAGTTCCCGCTGTAGTCGCCGCAGCAGGTTGACGACCTGCGCCTGCACGGAGACGTCCAGCGCGGAGACCGGCTCGTCACAGACCACGACCTCCGGCTCCAGTGCGAGCGCGCGGGCTATCCCGATGCGCTGGCGCTGCCCGCCGGAGAACTGGAAGGGGTACCTGTCGAGGTGGTCCGGGTTGAGCCCGACCACGTCGATCAGTTCCTTCACCCGGCTCAGCCGCCTGTCGCGGGGCAGCACGTCGGGGTGAATCTCGAACGGTTGCATGAGCAGGTCGCGAACGGTCTTCCTGGGATTCAGCGACGTGTAGGGGTCCTGCAACACGATCTGGACGCTGCGTCGCATCGTTCGCAGCGCGCGGCCCGACGCCGCGTGGACGTCCACGCCGCGGTAGCGCACGTGCCCCGATGTCGGGGTGTCCAGGCCCACGACCGTGCGGGCCAGCGTCGACTTGCCGCATCCCGACTCGCCGACGACGCCGAGGGTCTCGCCGCGCCCGAGGGTGAACGACACGCCGTCGAGGGCCTGCACGGCGCTGCGGCGCAGATTCAACAGGCCGCCCCTGACCGGAAAGTGCCTGACCAGGGAATCAACTTCGAGCACGACTTCACGCTCGCCCATCGAACACCTCCGCACGCAGATGGCAGGCGCTGGTACGGCCTGCCGCGATCACCTCAAGCCCGGGCTGCTCGGACCGGCACAGGTCGATCGCGATGTCGCAGCGCGGATGGAACGCGCACCCCTTCGGCGTCATCACCGGGTTCGGCGGCGCGCCGGGGATGGCCCACAGCTCGTCGTCCTCCCGATCCGTCCGCGGCATCGAGCGCAGCAGCCCCCGGGTGTACGGGTGAGCCGAGTGTTCGAAGAGCTCCTCCACGGAACCGCGTTCGACGATCCGGCCCGCGTACATCACGGTCACGTCGTCGGCCACCTCGGCGACCACTCCGAGATCATGGGTGATGAGCATCATCCCCATCCCGTTCTCGCGCTGGAGCTCGGTCAGCAGCTCCATGATCTGCGCCTGCACCGTGACGTCCAGGGCTGTGGTGGGCTCGTCCGCGATGAGCACGCGCGGGTCGAGCGCGACCGCCAGGGCGATCATGATCCGCTGGCGCATGCCGCCCGAGAACTGGTGCGGATAGTCGTCGACGCGGCGGGCCGCGGCGGGAATCCGCACCCGTTCCATCAGTTCGATGGCCCGGGCGCGCGCGGCGGAGCGGGACATCCTCCGCCTGACCCGCAGCAGCTCGCCGATCTGATGGCCCACCGTGTAGACGGGGTTGAGCGCGGACAGCGCGTCCTGGAAGACCATGGCGACGCCCTCGCCGTTGACCCGTCGGCGGACCCGCTCGGCCGCGGTCACCAGGTCGGTGCCCTCGAACACGATGCTTCCCGAGGTGATGCTCGCCGGCGGCGTGTCCAGCAAACCCATGATCGCCTGGGCCGTCACCGACTTGCCGGACCCCGATTCGCCGAGGAGTGCGAGCGTACGGCCGGCGAAGACCTCAAGGCCGACGTTGCGTACCGCGCGAACCGCCCCCTCGCGAGTGGCGAACTCCACGCTGAGGTCGTCCACCCGCAGGACGGGCGCGTTCACGGCCTGCCTGCCCGAGGGACGAGCACGCCCGCCCTGGTCAGGAAGTCGCGCACCACCTGCTGGAAGAGTTCCGGCTCCTCCAGTTGGGGGGAGTGACCGGACTTCTCGAACACCACCAGCTCCCCGTCGGGGACGAGGTCGGCGATCGTCTGGGAGGCCGGTACCGGCGTGCGCCAGTCGTGCCGTCCCACGGTCACGAGCGTCGGGCAGGTGATCTCGTGCAGCCGCGGGGTGAGGTCGTAGGCCGGCATGTTGACGCCGAACGCCTCGTTGTGGGTCCTGTAGTGGTAGGAGGTCTGCGCGACCCGCCGCTCGACCGCCTCGGGATCGTAGGTGTGGTCGTAGAGGGGCAGGATGGCCCGCCAGTACTCCCTGAACTCCTCGTTGCCGGTGAAGTGGCCGGTGCCGATGCGCTCGATGACCCATTCGGGGATCCGTACCCGGTCCGTCGTCCGGGCCCGCTCGACCGCGAGGTGGTCGTAGTCGGTGTTGGCCGCGGTGTCCCGCAGGACGAGCGCGGCGACGTTCTCCGGATGGGCCAGGGCGTACTCCATCGCGATGAAGCCGCCGTACGACCCGCCCGCCATGACGATTCGGCCCAGATCGAAGTGCCGGCGGATCGCCTCGACGTCGGCGACCCACTGGGCGTGGCTGAAGGGCCCCGCGTCACCGGACTCACCGGACCCGCGAGCGTCGAAGACGACGACTCGAAGCCGGTCGGAGAACGGCCCGAACGACCGGCGCGGTTCGGCCCGGCTGCCCAGCCCGGGAGCGCCGTGGTGCACGATCATCGCCGGCGCGTTCTCGGGTCCCATGACCTCCACGGCCAGGGGGTTGCCGTTGATCTCCACGAACACCGTGTTCTCCTCGGTCTGTTTCCGGCTCTTCGTCATGGCGCGATCACGTTCTCTTCGAGGCTGCGCGGATAGCCGGTCAACCGTTCGGGTCCCGCGTCGGTGATCAGCACGGTGTCGGAGATGCGGTAGCCGCCGTGGCCCGGCACGTACACGCCCGGCTCGCTGGAGAGCACCATTCCGGTCCGGAGCACCGTGTCGTCGCCGTCCTCCACCCACGGCGGCTCGTGCTGCTGGACACCGATGCCGTGCCCCTGGCGGTGCCGGATATGCTCGCCGAGCCCGTGGCCCCTGATGACATCGAGACACTCGCGGTTCACCTCCGCGCAGGTACGGCCGGCGCGCAGGCCCGCCGTGCCGACCTCCTGAGCCTCCGCGGCGACGGCGAAGTAGTGCCGCTGGTCGGCGTCGGGCTCGCCGATGACGAACGTCCGTTCGCTCTCGACGAAGCGGCTGCCGACGGCGGCGCCCAGGGAGAGGATGACGGTGTCGCCGATCTCCAGCCTGCGCCTGCTGGGCAGTCCGTGCGGGTTCGCGGAGTTCGGGCCGGCGTACACCAGGCCGCCGGCCAGCTTCGTCGTGTAGATGACATGGTCGTAGCGTTGGTACATCGTGTCGGAGCCGTACCCGATGACGTGCCGTGCGAGATCGCCCTCGCTCGGCAGCGGGCGCCCCGCGCGCAGCGCGTCCTCGATGAGCGCCCGGCCCGCCGCGAGCATCTCGTCACAGATCCCGGCCGCCTGGCGGTGCCAGGCGAGCTCTTCCGGATGCTTGATGAGCCGCAGGTTCGACACCACCGAACTGGTACGGAGTTCGGCCGTGCCCAGCGCCTCGGTCAGCGCCCGGTGGCCGGCGAGGCTGAGCCCGCCCGAGACGCCGATCCGGGCCGAGGGCCGGCCCGTGCGTCCGATCTCCCGCGCGAGTACGGCCTCGGCCGGATCGACGCCGGGAAACTCGGCGTAGGTGACGACGTCGGCTTCGACGCGCTGCAGCGCCGCGTACTCCTCATCGAGTTTCGGCACCACGCACAGGGGCCGGCCGTTCCGGGGGAACCATAGGTAGACCGGTCGTTCGGTGACGGCGTAGAAGAACCCGGCGAGGTAGGCGACATCGCTCGGCGCCGTGGCCAGGAATCCGTCCAGACCGTCCTGGTCCAGGGCGTCCCTGAGCGAGGAATGGACGTCCGCGTAGTAGTCAGAAGAAAGGCGCATAGGTCACCGGTCCTTCAGCCGAGGGTCGCGTGAGTCGTTGAATCGCACGCCGGCGACCGTCGCCGAGAGCACGAGCAGCAGGATCGCCAGTGACGGGAACAGCGTCTGCCACCACGCGGTGGAGATCACGCCACTGCGCTGGGCGTTGAGGATGATCCGTCCCCACGACCAGGAGTCGGGGTCGCCGAGCCCCAGGAAGCTCAGTCCCGCTTCGGAGATCACCGCTCTGGCCGCGGTGAGCAGCACGCTCACCACGATCAGCGGCACCACGGCGGGCAGCACCTCACGGGTGACGATCCGCCAGCCTGTCGCGCCGAGCGCACGGGCGCCGTCGATGTAGGGCATGGACACCACGACCAGGCCGTTCGATCGGATCAGCCGCGCGACCTCGGGCCAGGAGAACAGCCCGATGACGAACGTCAGCGTCGTGACGCTCGGGCCGACCAGCGCGGTCACCATGATCATGAGCGGCAGCAGGGGGAGCGACAGCATCAGGTCGGTCACCGTGGTGACCCAGGCGTCGGCCCGCCGGGAGTAGGCGCCGAGCAGGCCGAGGGCCGTGCCGATGACGATCGCGATCGCCGACGCCGCGATCGCCACCGTCAGGCTGACCCGGGTTCCCCACACCACCTGGGCGAACACGTCCTGGCCGAGATCGTCGGTGCCGAACCAGTGCGCGACCGACGGCGACCGCAGGATCTCGGAACCGAGCCCACCTGGTCTGTCCACGAAGAGCGGGCCGAGCAGGCCGGTCACCAGGAACACCAGCAGCATCGCGATCGACAGCGCGCCGCTGGGCTTGGCCAGGAAGCGCCGGAGGCTCTTCATCGCCGACGGCGGGGTGCTCGCCGCCGGCTCGTCCACCGTGACGGCACCGGCGGGCCGCGCGTCGGGAGGCATCGCGCTCATGCGCGAATCCTCGGGTTGAGCAGCATGCTGACCACGTCGGTGATCAGGTTCGCGACGACCACGGTGATCGCGAGCATGATGAACGCTCCCTGTAGCAGCGGATAGTCGAGTTGGCCGACGGCCTCGTAGATCAGCCGTCCGACGCCGGGGTAGGCGAACACGGTCTCGGTGAGCACCGCCCCGCCGACCAGGGTGCCGAGCTGAAGGCCCATCAGTGTCAGCGCCGGGAGGAACGCGTTGCGCAGCGCGTGCCGCCACAGGGTGCGCTGCGGTGACAGGCCACGGCCGCGGGCGCTTTTGATGTAGTCCTCACCGAGGACTTCGAGCATGTTGGTGCGCAGCGTGAGCGCGTACGGCCCGAGCTGCACGACCACGAGGCTCAGCAGGGGCAGCGCGAGATGGTGGAGCAGGCTGACGTACGCGTCGACGCCCCGGGTGTCGGGGTCGATCGCGCCGCCGATCGGGAACCAGCCGAGCCACGAGCCCGCGACCACGAGCAGCAGGATCCCGATGCTCGGGACGAACAGCGCGTGCCCGGTGATCCCGAACATCTGCACGACCCTGTCGACGCGCTTGCCGCGATGGGCGGCCGCGTACACGCCGAGCGGGATGCCGAGCACGATGGTCAGCACGAACGCCGAACCGGCCAGGAGCGCCGTCCACGGCAACCGCGACACGATGATGTCGGTGACCGGCTGGAGCTGCCTGAACGACGTGCCGAGGTTGCCCTGCAGCAACTCGGTCAGATACAGCCAGTACTGGGTGAGCATGGGCTTGTCCAGCCCGTACTGCTCCCGCAGCGCCTGCTGCATCTCGGGGGTCATGTCCCCTTCGACGACCAGGAGGGTGGGATCACCCGGCAGCAGTCGAAGCAGGAAAAACGTTACGGTGACCGCGATCCAGATGGTCAGGATCGCACGCATCGCCCTTCTGGCGATGAATCCAGCCATGGGGTGACCCCACCTCCTCTCCGTTCCTCGCCTCAGCCGACGGGCCGGACCTGCGACAGCGAGTAGCCGGTCACCATGCCGAGCAGATCGCTGGGCGAGGGCTGGAAGCCGGTGAACTTGCCGGCGTTGTAGGCAAACTGGATCTTCTCGACATAGAGCGGCGTCAGCAGCGCCTGCTCGTGCACGTAGCCGTCAAGCTCCTTGATCTTCCCCACGAACTCGTCGTGGTCGGTCGTGACGGCGGCCTCGTTGATGAGCTTGTCGAGCTTGGAGTCCTTGACCAGGTTGTAGTTGATGCCGCCCGGGTTGCTCGACAGGTAGGTGCTGCGGAGCTGGTCCATCGGGTTGTCGAAGACGGCCCACTGCGAGACGTCGATGTCGTAGTCACCGCTCTTGGTCCTGCTGAGGAACGTGTTCCGCTCGACGCACGACGCGACGAGTTCGATGCCGGCCTTGGCCGCGTCCTCCCGCACCACCTGGGCGACCCGGGTCAGGTTCGGGTTGCTCTGGTCGCAGACCATCTCCAAGGACAGGCCGTCGAGCTTCCCGTCGCCGTTCTTGTCCGCGTACCCTTCCTCTTCGAGCAGCTTGCGCGCGGCGGCCGGGTCGAACGGGTACGGCTCGAGCTCGGTGTTGTCGTACTCCCCGAAGATCGGTGAGATCGGGCCGGTCATCGCCGAACCCTCACCCTGCAGCACCGTCGAGATGATCGACTTGGTGTCGACGACCATCGACAGCGCCTGCCGGACCTTCGGGCGGGCCAGATGCTCGTTGGTGACGTTGTAGGTGATGTGGGCGAAGCCCAGCGAGCCGACCTCCTGCAGCTTGATCTTCTCGTCGCCCTTGAAGGAGGCGACGGCCGAGGCGGGCACCGGCGTGCCCATCAGGTCGATGTCGCCGTTGCGCAGCGCGAGTTGCATGGTGTTGACGTCCGGGTACAGCCGGTACTCGACGGTGTCGACGGCCGCACCACCCGCGGGCGCGTAGGGGTACTTGTCATTGCGTGTCATCACGTAGCGCTGACCGGGCGTGGCGCTCTTCAGGATGTACGCGCCCGCGCCGACCCAGTCGGAGTTGTTGGCGAACTTGGTGATGTCGCCGGCCTTCTCGAAGATGTGCTTGGGGACGACGGACATCCAGAAGCCCACGCCTTCGGCGAACGGCGCGTAGGGCTGGCTGAGCTTGAAGACCACCGTGGTGGCGTCGGGCGTCTCGATGCCCTCGACCCAGGTGAGCTTCGCGGCCACGTTCCCCAGCTTGTTCTTCATGATCGTCTCGGCCGAGTACTTCACATCGGCCGACGTCACCGGGGTACCGTCACTCCACACGAAGTCGTCGCGCAGGGTGAAGACGACCGACTTGCCGCCGTCTTCGTGGGTGTACTCGCTGGCGAGCTCGGGGACCTTCTTGGCGTTCCCGTCGATCCGCAGCAGGTGCGGGTACATCGCGTTGAGAATCCAGTTGTCGGTCTTGCTCAGCGACTGCAGCGGGTTGAAGTTCGCGACGTCGGTGGTGGTGCCGATGCGCAGCGTGGTGGAGCTGTCGCCGCCGGTCGGATTCGAGGCGCCCTGGCCCTCGTTGAGGCCGCACGACGTGAGCGTCAGTGCGGTCACGGCGGCCGTGACGGCGCCGGACCAGCGTCCGAGGGTACGCATGTTCACCAGACTTCCTTGAGTACGCGCAGGATGTTCCCGCCGATGACCTTGCTGATGTCGTCGTCGCCGTAGCCGTGCTTGACGAGCCAGCCGACGATGTTGGTGAAGTTCTCCGCCGGGTTCTCCATACCGGCCACGTACGGCACCCGCGGGTGCTCGACATGTCCGTGGGCCTGGCCGATCGAGAGGTGACCGGTGAAGGAGTCGTGCAGCCCCACGTGGTCGCCGAAGTTGGTGTCGGGGCCGAAGGCGACGTGGTCGATGCCCACCAGGTCCACGCAGTAGGTGAAGTGGTCCATCACCGACTCCAGGGAGTGTTCGCGGTGTTTTTCCGACAGCGTGGTGTGCGGGGCCGCCTCCAGGCCGATGACGCCGCCGCGTTCGGCGCAGGCCTTGATGACCTCGTCGGGCTTCATCCGGTTGGTCGGCCAGATCGCGCGGGCTCCGGCGTGGGTGATGAAGACCGGTACGGTCGAGTGCTCGATGACCTCCAGGCTCGTGCGGTCGCCTGAGTGTGAGATGTCGATGGCCATGCCGAGCCTGTTCATCCGCTCCACCGCGCGGCGGCCGAAGTTGGTCAGCCCGGCGTCGGCGCGCTCGGCCAGCCCCGAGCCGAGCTGGTTGGCCTGGGAGTAGGCGATACCGATCTGGCGGACGCCGAAGCCGTACAGGATGTCCAGGCGATCGAGCTCGTTCTCGATCATCGTCGCCGCTTCCAGCCCGGCGACCAGCGCGAGCTGCCCGCCGGCCTTGGCCTTCTCGATCTCCGCGACCGTGCGGGCCAGGACGACGAAGTCCTGCTTGGCGAGGTCGGCGAAGCGTAGGCCGAGGTCGTAGATGACGTCGTCCCACTTCCAGCCGTGCTCGCTGGTGACGCAGTTGGTGCCGTTCATGAAGTTGTCGAAGAGCGCGGTCATGCCCGAACGCGACAGGCCCTCGTACCCGAGCACGTTGCGCCCTGTCCGGTTGTAGTCGCGCAGTTGCGTGACGTCCGCGGTCAGGACCTTGGGGTGCTCGTGCAGCGAGATGGCAATGTGCTCGGTCAGGAGGCGGCTGACTCGCACGGACTGCTCAGCCGACAGGCCCAGGTCGTACGCGGGAACACGGTCGAGTTCGGGGGCGAGGTCGAAGACCTTGAAGTCGGTATGTGGCTCCAGATAGTCGAACGACCGGTATCCCCGATAGCGATGGTTGGGGGGCTGCATGGGAGCACCTCCGAAAGGTTTGACCTTAAACGTCTGAGGTGCAACCTTCCATAGGAGACCTCTGGGCTACAAGAAGCCGGATGTGACATTCGGGTTACGGCGGTCAGGTGTACGGCGCGGGTCCCGGGGGTGTCCGGTGGCGAAACACGGGGCGGGGACGGAGTTTTCGCGCGGTCGCCGGGTTGGCGGAGATCTGTGAGTATGAGCGGGATCACACTTGGTGGATCGGGCGAGATCTCATGCAGTGGTCATATCATTACAGAACGTGACGTGCGGGATAGTGCCGGGCTCGTGAGAACCCCTCGTCCAAGGGGGAGAGGCAGCCGCTCAAGCTCAGGCTCTCGCTCCAGGCCCGGCGTTCGCCGCCGGGCGCCGGATCGGCCGGGTACGGGCGAAGACGGTCGAGTGCGCGTTCCGGGGAGCTTGCCGGGTCCGCTCGGCGAGCCGGGAGGGTGTCAGTCCTTCTTGCGCTGGCGGATCAGGCCCATGAACCCCGGGCTGGGCTTGAACTTCGCCGTCCAGGTCTCCGCGATCTCCAACGGCTCGCCGGTCTGCGGGTTGCGCCCGGTCCGTGCGGGTTTGTGGACGATCTCGAAGGATCCGAACCCGGGGATCGCCACCTTGTCCTCGGCCGCCACCGCGGTCTGGATCGTCCCCAGGATCGCGTCGAGAGCCGCGGCCGTCTGCCGTCGGGTGAGCCCGGCCTCGGCGGCGGCCTTCTCGATCAGCTCGCGCTTGTTCATCACATCTCCTTGAGCGTGCAGACCCCGGGCCTCAAGCCGTGGGGAGGAGGTCAAGGAGAAAGTTAACGCCATCCCCACCCGATGAATCGAGCCCCGTCCTCCATCGATCGCCGGTGGGACGGGGCCCGCCCGGTTCGTGGGACGGGCACCCGCCCCCGTTCAGCGGTCGGGCTGGGCGGCCAGCCGTTCCGCCTCGGTGTGCAGTGCCTCGACGAGGATGAGCTCCAGGCGGAGATCTTCGTCAACGAGGCCGACCAGAACATCCATCGAGCCTCCCTGACTAGTCTGACGCCCCAGTGACCGCAGAAGTTGACAGCCGTACCGAACTGGACTCGGTCGTGGTCCAACCCTGAGCGTTCGCCTACGCGGGGACGAGCTCCGCCAGGTCGACGTGCTCTCCTACCTCGCGGATGTTCATGCAGTACGCCACGAGAACCCGCCGCCCGTCGATCCGGCGGGTGACCAGCAGACAGGGGCCGTCGCGAACCACGATGGCCTCAACCTCTATGCCCTGAGGGCTTCGCCAGATACCCATGAGCCCGAGGCTACGGAGGGTCGGGTAAGGGCGGGGTAACCAAACGGGCATATCGTGATGCACAGTACGGGTCCTGTGGATCTATCCGTAGGCTCTCCGATGATTAACCCAGTCGCTTTGGGTAACAGGACGCTGGAATTACCGTCATCAGGGAGAAAACACCATGGCTTTGCCCAAGCTCACCCCCGAACAGCGTCAGGCCGCCCTGGTCAAGGCCGCCGAGACCCGCACGGCCCGTGCCAAGCTTCTCGCCGAGGTCAAGAACGGCGCCCTCAGCCTGGAGCAGCTGCTTGGCCGCGAGGACGACATCGCCAGGCGCATCAAGGTCTCTCAGGCTCTCCGGGCGCTGCCCGGAGTCGGAACGGTCAAGGCCGCGCAGCTGATGGCGCAGGCCGATGTGGACGAGGCGCGCCGGCTGGGCGGTCTCGGCGCCCAGCAGCGCCGCAAGCTCATCGAGGCCGTCAGCCGCTGAGGCGCCGCCCGCCCCCCGCGCGGTCGCGCCTGGGACGCGCCACGGAGCGCGGGACGGGTACGGGAAGGCCCCGCCGTACGGATCAGGGGGAGATCCGCACGGCGGGGCCTCGGTCGACGACCTGGTCATCGCGCTCGCCCGGGGAACCGTTCCATGCCCCGGAAGTCGTCTGGGCGAGCCCGGTCCGGAGAGTCAGTGAGCCTCTGCGAACTGCTCCTCCTCCGTCGACCCCTTCAGGGCCGTGGTGGAGGAGTCCGGCGCGATGGCCGTGCTGACCAGGTCGAAGTATCCGGTGCCGACCTCGCGCTGGTGGCGGGTGGCGGTGTAGCCGCGTGCCTCGGCGGCGAACTCGGCCTCCTGGAGCTGGACGTAGGAGGTCATGCCGTCCTCGGCGTAGCCCCTGGCGAGGTCGAACATCGAGTGGTTCAGCGAGTGGAAGCCCGCCAGCGTGATGAACTGGAACTTGTAGCCCATGTGGCCGAGCTCGCGCTGGAACTTGGCGATGGTGGAGTCGTCCAGGTGCTTCTTCCAGTTGAACGAGGGCGAGCAGTTGTAGGACAGCATCTGGTCGGGGTATTCGGCCTTGATGGCCTCGGCGAACTCGCGGGCCACGTCCAGGTCCGGGGTGGAGGTCTCCATCCAGAGCAGGTCGGAGTGGGGCGCGTAGGCCAGGCCGCGGGCGATGCAGGCGTCCACGCCGTTGCGGACCCGGTAGAAGCCCTCCGCGGTGCGGTCGCCGGTGGTGAACGCCTGGTCACGGGGGTCGACGTCGGTGGTCAGGAGCGTCGCGGCCTGGGCGTCGGTCCGCGCGATGACCAGGGTCGGCACACCCAGCACGTCCGCGGCCAGGCGGGCGGCGCTGAGGGTCTTGATGTGCTGGCCGGTGGGGATGAGCACCTTGCCGCCCAGGTGGCCGCACTTCTTCTCCGAGGCGAGCTGGTCCTCCCAGTGCACGCCCGCGGCACCCGCGGCGATCATGCCCTTCATCAGCTCGAAGGCGTTCAGCACGCCGCCGAAGCCGGCCTCCGCGTCGGCCACGATCGGCGCCAGCCAGTGCGGCGCGTCCTGGTCGCCCTCCGACCAGGTGATCTGGTCGGCGCGCAGCAGCGCGTTGTTGATCCGGCGGACCACGGCCGGAACCGAGTTGGCCGGGTAGAGGCTCTGGTCGGGGTAGGTCTGCGCGCCGAGGTTGGCGTCGGCGGCGACCTGCCAGCCTGACAGGTAGATCGCCTTCAGGCCGGCCTTGACCTGCTGCACGGCCTGGTTACCGGTCAGCGCGCCAAGGGCGTGCACGTAGTCCTCGGTGTTCAGCAGGTCCCACAGCCGCTCGGCGCCGAGCCGGGCGAGAGTGTGCTCCTCCTGGACGGACCCCCTGAGTCGAACCACGTCCTCGGCCGTGTACGTCCGCTCGGTGCCCTTCCAGCGAGGGTTGGTCTCCCACTCGCGCCGCAGCTCGTCTGCGGCTCCCTTGAGGCGATCACTCATGGTGTAACTCCTTTTCGTCCCCTGGGTGCCTTACCTCGAGTGTGTGCCTCGACAAAACGGTCGAACAAGGCCGACTCCAACGAAAGAATGAAGATTCTTCCCCTGTCATCAATACTCATCGGTATTCAGATGGGAAGAACTTCATAGTTTTCGCTATGGACTAGACCAATTCCGGTAGCGCGCTTTGCGGCTTGCCGGTCGCGGGTCGCCGGAGGCCGCCGCCCGGGATTTCGCCCCGCGGTCGCCACCACCGTCACCGTGGTGCCCCGGAGGTCGCGGCACCCCGCCTCCTCCGTCCTGCGGGGCCGGCCGGAGTTCCCGGCGCGGATGCGGCGGCGTTCTCCCAGGTGGCGCGCGTGGCTGTGAAATTTCCTAGGAAATTTCGTTTAGCATCGTGCTATGGCATCTTTGGTGGGTGAAGAACCGCTTTCCTTGACGCAGGAGCTCGATCTCATCGCGTTCGGCCAGCGTCTCAGGCACCTGCGCAAGCAGCGCGGCCTCACCCTGTCCGACCTGGGGGAACGGGTGAACCGCGCGCCCAGCCAGCTCTCCCTGCTGGAGAACGGCAAGCGCGAGCCGAAGTTGTCGCTGCTGAAGTCCCTGGCCGCCGCGCTCGGCGTGCCGATCGAGGAACTACTGCGCAGGCAGGCCCCCAACCGGCGGGCGCAGCTGGAGATGGCCCTGGAGGAGGCGCAGCGCGACCCCCTGTACGCCGGGCTCGGCCTGGCCAGGCTGAAGGTCTCCGCGCGCGTCCCCAACGACGTGCTCGAACACATCCTCGGCCTCTACGGGGAGTTGCGCTCACGCCAGGCCAAGGGCACCGCCACCCCCGAGGAGGCCCGTGCGGCGAACGCCGAGCTCCGCCGCAAACAGCGTGAGCAGGGCAACTACTTCGCGGAGATCGAGCGGGCCGCCGCCGAGGCGCTCGCCGCGGTCGGCTACCGTTCCGGAGCGCTGTCGCAGAGCACGGTGCAGGCGCTGGTCAACCACTTCGGCTACACCGTGCAGACGGTCCAGGACCTGCCGCGCACCGTGCGCTCCATCTCCGACCTGCGCAACCGGCGCATCTACGTCAAGCATGAGCAGGTCGGCATGCACACCCCCCGCACGATCCTGCTGCAGACCCTCGGCCACCTCTCCCTCGGGCACCACAAGCCCCGCGACTTCGCGGACTTCCTGCGCCAGCGGACCGAGGCCAACTACTTCGCCGCCGCCGTCCTGGTGCCCGAGGCGGCCGCCGTGCCGTACCTGAAGGAGGCCAAGAAGGACCGGGCGCTGAGCGTGGAGGACCTGCGCGACGTGTTCGCCGTCTCCTACGAGATGGCCGCGCACCGCTTCACCAACCTGGCCACCCACTTCCTCGACCTGAGCTGCCACTTCGTCCGCAACAACGCCGGCGGGATCATCTACAAGGCCTACGAGAACGACGGCATCGTCTTTCCCGCCGACGAGCAGGGGGCGATCGAGGGCCAGCGCATGTGCCTGCAGTGGTCCGGGCGCCAGGTCTTCCTGTCGCCGGACCGCTTCTCCGTCTACTACCAGTACTCGGACTCGCCCACCGGCACCTACTTCTGCGTCGCCCACGTCGACCCGTCGCGCGAGCGTGACTTCGCCATCACCCTCGGTGTCCCGTACCGGGAGTCGCGCTGGTTTCGCGGGCGCGAGACCACCAATCGCACCAAGTCGGACTGCCCCACCGGCGACTGCTGCCGCCGCCCGCCCGCCGAGCTGACCCAGCGCTGGGAGGGATACGCCTGGCCCTCGGCCCGGGGCAACTCCCACGTCCTGGCCGCGCTGCCGCCCGGATCCTTCCCCGGCGTCGACGAGGCCGACGTCTACACCTTCCTGGAGCGCCACGCCATCCGCTGAGCACGCGATCCGGGCACGGTGGGTCACTCCGAGGGCGGGGGCGTCCGGCGCAGCGTCAGGGACGGGTGGCCGTGGAACCGGTAGGCGCCCGCGCTGTCGGGAGCCTGCCCGCGCATGGACCGCAGCACCTCGGCCGGGGGCTCACCGGTGAAGCAGCGCCGGTAGAACTCCCGGGCCAGGCCCCCGCCGACCGGCCAGAGCGGTTCGACGACCCCGCTCGCGCCCGCGAGCAGGAACGCCTGGGCGTCCCCCGGTTCCTCCAGGAAGACGAACGGGGCACCGGCCAGGTCACGGCCCAGCGCCTCGGCCGCGGATCCGCCGGCTGTGAGGTGGACGATGTCCGGCCTCTGGCCGAGCACGCCCAGGACGTCGCCGAGCGCGGAGGAGACCTGCGTGGCGCCGTACTCGGTCACCAGCGGGTGCGCCTGCGCCTCGTCGTACACCACCGCGACGTGATCCGCCCGCGCGCTCACCGGGGGCGGCAGCTCGGGGCGCCGGCCACCGAGGGGCCAGCGGCCGGTCACCGTCTGGCAGTTCAGATAGCGGGGGAGCGACGGATCGTACGGATGCTCCAGCACGGCCAGCTCCCAGGGCACGTGCGGCTCCTGGGAGAGGAACAGCACGCTCGGGCGGCGCGGTGCCACCCGGCCGGCCACCGCGTTCAGCAGTTCCCAGAAACCCCGGGGCACGCGCGAGCCGACCTTCCGTCCCAGTTCCTCGGAGAGGCGGCCCTGCTCGGTCAGTTGCCGGCCGAACTCCGAGGCCCGCATGCCGAGGTCGCAGAGCTCGGCCCGGTCGGGGGTGACGAAGTGCGGCGACCGGTAGGTCCACCACAGCCGTCCCGGCTCGTCACCGTGGACGATGGACACCGTGACGTCCGCCGGCTCGCCCACGAGGGCCGGACGGATCCGGGTGCCGGCGACCGGCTCGGGCGGCTCCTCCCGGCCGAGCCTGCCGGGCGAGCCGTGCAGCGTGATCGAGCGCAGGCCGAACCCGACCACCTGGCCGCGCACCGAACAGATCGCCTGGATCTGCCGGGCGACCTCGGGCTCCTGCTGCGCGAGGGCGACAAGGTTGACCACCGCGCGGGGGTAGGGCGACGCCGCGTCGACGCGCAGCCGTACCTGCCATCCGCCCGGTGCGTCGAAGCCCTCGGCGATGAGCTGGATGTCCAGATCGACCGGCTCGCGCGGTGCCGCGGTGCCGTCCTGCCCCTGGCCCGGGGCGACGCCGATCGACACCTCCGTGCCCCAGCCCGAGACCGACTCGGTGGGCGCCTCGATCAGCGGTATCCCCTCCCACTCCCACTGGGACTCGGGCGCCGGGGCGGGCGCATCCCCGCGCCGCCTGCGAAAGGCCCCGGTCAGCCGGTCGAGCATCGAGGAACCTCGGCTCCCGGCGGGCGGCGTCGGCGGTGCCTGCGGGGACGGTGCCTGCGGTGCGGCGGGGCCCGCCTGGTCGGGGCGCATCCAGTCGACGCTCATGGCGCCGGTGGAGGGCAGGTTGTCGTATCCGCCGTCGTACGCGGCCCCGTGGTCCTGCGGGCCTGTGTCGGCGAGCATGGGGGCCACCTGCTCGGCGACGAGGCCGTGCTCCAGGTTCAGCAGCGCGGAGAGCCGGTTCCAGGCCGGGCCGTACTGGGCGATCAGCATGATGATCGCGTCGGCCAGTTGCCCCGGAGGCCGGCTGCCGGCCTCTGCCAGCAGCGGATCCAGCCGGTCGCGAAGTTCCGCGGAGGCACCCCCCATCAAGCTGTCGAGTTCGTCGCGGACGGCGCGTGCCGCCCGCAGCACGGCTACCGGGTCCATGCCTTCCCTCCTCGTGCCGGACTGGACTGATCTTCCCACCTGCGCGGTGAGGACGGGAGCCGGTACTTGTGCGGAATCAGCGCCACATAAGGTGATACCCGTAAGTACCGAGGTGATGGGAAGGGTGGGCTGTGCTGCCTGAGGTCGAGGCATGGCTACGCGAGCGCACCTCATCCTCGGGCGACTGGTCGCTGCCGGAGCTGCTGAGAGCCAAGGGTGAGACGACGATCAGCGTCGTGTTGCCCGCGCGCGATGAGGAGGAGACGGTCGGGGAGATCGTCACCGCGATCCGCCACGACCTGATGGAGGCCGTGCCGCTCGTCGACGAACTCGTGGTCATCGACTCCCGCTCCGTCGACGACACCGCGGTACGCGCCACGCGCGCCGGGGCGACGGTGATCGCGCAGGACGAGATCCTGCCCGACCTCAAACCGCTGGACGGCAAGGGCGAGGCGCTCTGGAAGTCCCTCGCCGCGACCTCCGGCGACCTGCTCGTGTTCATCGACGCCGACCTGCGCGAGTTCCGCACGTCCTTCGTGACCGGGCTGCTCGGCCCGCTGCTCGCCGACGAGGCGGTGGTCTACGTCAAGGGCTGCTACGACCGGCCTCTGCAGAACGTGCAGAGCGGCGGCGGCCGGGTCACCGAGCTCGTCGCGCGCCCCCTGCTCAACCTGCACTGGCCGCTGCTGGCCGGATTCGTGCAACCCCTCGCGGGGGAGTACGCCGGGCGTAGGTCCGTGCTGGAGAGCGTGCCCTTTGTCACCGGCTACGGTGTGGAGCTCGGCCTGCTGATCGACCTGCTCGACCTCGCCGGGCTCGACGCCCTGGCCCAAGTGGACCTGGGCCGCCGGGTCCACTCCCACCAGTCGACGGAGGCGCTCGGCGGGATGGCCGCCCAGATCCTGCAGACCTCCTGGTCGCGCCTGGAGCGCCAGAACATGATGGTCTCCCTGCACAGCCCCTCTCCCCGCCTGGCCCAGTTCCGCCGGGGCACGAGCGGTCACCAGGTGAGCGTCCGGGACGTCGCCGTCGCCGAACGCCCGCCGATGATCACCGTTCCCGGCTACCGCTCCGCTCGCTGACCACACCGTACGAGCGTGATCCCGGGCGGCGTACGGAGCCCGCGATGCCGGGGAGCGCGTGGCCCGGCGGCATTCCCGCACGGCGGTGGACGGAACCCGCGACGGCGGTGAACGAGGCCTCCGGGAGCGGGGCCGCTCGCCGGTCGGTGCCGGAGAAGGGGCGGTCCTCCGGTTGCGCGGAGCGGTCCGTCCGCCGGTAAAGTTTGGGTGTTACCGTTGGTAACGCACTCTGAGGAGGCGTGGACGATGAGCGAGAGCGGCTTCTGCCCGGAGCTGAGTGACGACGTGCGCGAGGTGCGGGACTGGGTGCACGACTTCGCCCGCTCGGTGGTCCGCCCGGCCGGTGCCGAATGGGACGAGCGCGAGGAGACCCCCTGGCCGATCATCCAGGAGGCCGCCAAGATCGGGCTCTACTCCCTCGACTTCTTCGCCCAGCAGTGGTTCGAGCCGAGCGGGCTCGGCTTGACCGTGGCCTTCGAGGAGCTCTTCTGGGGGGATGCGGGCATCGGCCTGTCCATCGTCGGCACCGGCCTGGCCGCCGCGGCCCTCTCGGCCAGTGGCACCCCCGAGCAGCTGGGCGAGTGGCTTCCGCAGATGTTCGGCACCCCCTCGGAGGTCAGGCTCGGAGCGTTCTG
Source organism: Streptosporangium sp. NPDC006013 (assembly GCF_040614275.1). Taxonomy (NCBI): domain Bacteria; kingdom Bacillati; phylum Actinomycetota; class Actinomycetes; order Streptosporangiales; family Streptosporangiaceae; genus Streptosporangium; species Streptosporangium sp. NPDC006013. Next base: position 7,496 of record NZ_JBEXUE010000102.1, on the reverse strand, counting down.
CGCCTCCGAGCCCGAGGCCGGCTCCGATGTGGGTGCCATCCGCACCCGCGCCGTCCCCTCGGGCGACGACTGGATCCTCAACGGTGTGAAGACCTGGGCCACCAACGGCGGCATCGCCGACGTCCACGTCGTCGTCGCCTCCGTCGACCCGTCTCTGGGCACCCGCGGTCAGGCGTCCTTCGTCGTCCCGGCCGGCACCCCCGGCCTGTCGATGGGCCAGAAGTTCAGGAAACACGGCATCCGTGCCTCCCACACCGCCGAGGTCGTCCTCGACAACGTGCGCGTGCCGGGCTCCTGCCTGCTCGGCGGCAGGGAGAAGCTCGACGCCAGGCTCGCCCGCGTCCGCTCCGGCGAGCGGGCCGGGGAGCAGGGCGCGATGCGCACCTTCGAGACCACCCGCCCCTCGGTGGCGGCCATGGCGGTCGGCATCGCCCGCGCCGGATACGAGTACGCCCGCGACTACGCCCGCGAGCGCGAGCAGTTCGGCCGCAGGATCGGCGAGAACCAGGCCGTCGCCTTCCTGCTGGCCGACATGGCCACCCGCGTCGACATCGCCCGCCTGATGACCTGGCGTGCCGCCTGGATGGCCCGCAACAACCGCACCTTCGGCCAGGCCGAGGGCTCCATGTCCAAGCTGGTCGCCGGTGAGACCGCGGTCTGGGTCACCGACCAGGCCATCCAGATCCTCGGCGGGGCCGGCTACACCCGCGACCACCCGGTCGAGCGCTTCCACCGCGACGCCAAGATCTACACCATCTTCGAGGGCACCTCCGAGATCCAGCGCCTGATCATTGGCCGCGCCGTCACCGGCCTGCCCGTTCGCTGAAAATGTCCGTTTCAAGAAACCGGCTCTGAGGGGCATTTTGGATCACTGGTCGGTCAGAGCCGGAAGTGCGTCTCAAGCGCCCGTGCCGGGCAACCGCGCCGAAGTCACGCAGAGTGATGGTCGGGGTCGAGGGTCATCCGCTGCGGTAGACCTCGAAGGCGGCCGCGGCGGTCGTGCGGAGCGCGAGCCCCGATCGTCCCTGCCTGGCTCCAGGGATCAGAGGTTACGAGCGATGATCGTGTTCACCAGGTCTGGCCCAGGGAAGTCGGCCACCACTACGCCGGTCCTGCGCACGCTCCCCGTGGCCAGGTAGGTCAGCGCCCGCTCGTTCATCCCCGTGACGCCGAGCGCGCCGTAGGCGATCGACTTGGGCAGTGCCCCGCCGGAGGCGCTGAGGTGGTTGACGTAGAGGATTCCGCCGGCGCCGGCGCCCGCCTGCTCGAACTGGGTGCGCGCGGCGTTCCACTTCTGGGGGATGTGGAAGAGCGTCGGCAGTTGGTAATCGTCCTGAAGGTCCATGCGGTCGCCGTTCCAGCGCGGCCCGTAGCCGTGGCCGCTGCCGAAGTCTTGCAGGATGACGATGCGCCCTCTGGTCTCCCCGAGGGTGGGGATCCGGCCGTCGTACCCTGCGGGCGGCCGCCACAGATGGTCACGCAGTAGGTCCCGTGTATCGGGGTTGTCGTTGATATACCAGTTCAGGGTCTGCTCGTAGCTGCGGGTGTTCTCGGCGGCTGTGTGCTCCTGCTTCAACCGCATCAGCACCGACTCCCGGGGGTGGCCGGCCAGGAAGGCGGCGACCGAGCGCACCACGTCGGTGAAGTTGGCGCGCAGGTATTCGGCGCCGTGGTGGATCGGGAAGGCGTCGCGGTAGTGCCGGGTCCGGATGTCCAGCATCCGCACACCGGCCTGAAGCTGGACGGGCAGCGCGCTTTCCTGGGTGAGTGAGATGATGGACGCCTGGTACGCCATGGTGTCGTGCGTACCCGGGATCGACAGCGCGGCCAGGCTCGCGCCGTCGGGGAGCCCGCTCATCCAGTCGGGGTTCGACGCCAGCTGCAGGTCGCCGCTGTGCCGGCCGGCCGCCCACGCCGGGGCGGCGGGTGCGGCAACGGCGAGCGCCATGGCGACGATGAGCGAGATGAACGCGGCCAGGACGCGTAACCCGCCCCGGCGGGCCGGGGCGGGCGGACGGGGGGCCAGGGTGATCACGGTGCCTCCGTGGGGGGATGGGGAGCACGCGCCAAGTAACCCTACTGATCAGTAAGGTGGCGGGAACAGCATGGCACGGTGAGGGCGGCGGAGCCAGGCCTGAAGCCGAGCCAACCGGCCCCATGCCCGGCGAGCTCCGGTCAATCGTTATGCCCGGCTGTCGCAGCTCGGCCAGGCTGCCGTACCGCGATGCCTCAGGCGCCACTCGGTGTTGTTCGCAAAGCCTCCGGCGGCCAGGATGACGCCGTGCCGGCGGCCTCTCCGGTCGTAGATTGGCCGACTTGCTTGACGTGAACCCGCTGAGGCTCGTTGAGCCGGTGTGTCTCAGGCCGCGGACCAGCCGCCATCCACCGGCACGATCGCGCCGTTGACGAACGAGGCGGCGTCCGAGGCGAGGAAGAGGGCGGCGTCGGCCATCTGCTCGGGCTGGGCTATCCGCTCGCCGAGTGCGAGCACGGGGCCGAGCCGGGCGGCGCCCGTCGGATCGAAGGTCGTGTTCGTGGCGATTCCGGTCATGGTGGGGCCGGGCAGGATGGCGTTGCAGCGGATGCCGTCCTTGGCGTACGCCCAGGCCAGGCTGCGGGTCAGGCCGACGACGCCGTGCTTGGAGGCGGTGTAGGCCGCTCCGGCCGCGCCGCCGCGGATGCCGGCCTCGGAGGCGGTGTTGACGATCGCGCCGCCGCCCTGGCGCAGCATGTGCGGCAGGACGGCATGGGTGACAAGGAAGGTGCCGGTCAGGTTGACGCGCAGCACCCGCTCCCACAGCTCGACCGGTATGTCGGCGGGCAGGGCCATGGTGTCCATGATCCCGGCGTTGTTGCACAGTACGTCGACGCGCCCGTATGTGCTGATCGCCGTCTCGACCAGCGCGGCGACCGATGCCTCGTCGGAGATGTCGGCGGTGGCCGGGACGGCGGCGTCTCCGATGTCGGAGGCGGTTCGCCCGGCGCTGTCGGGGTCGATGTCGCAGACCACGAGGCGGGCGCCGGCCTTGGCGAAGGCGACGGCCATCGCCCTGCCGATCCCGGAACCCGCGCCCGTGATGAGGGCGACGCGGTCGTCGAAGGTGCCGGTGGTCACAAGAGTGCGTCCTTTCGATCAGGGCGGTTGCCGCCTGCCGGCCGGAGATGACGGCGGGGGCGGTGGTGGTGTCAGGACTCCGGCAGATGCGGCCCGAGGCCAAGGCGGTGGTGTCGTCGTGGTGATCGTGTCGCGGTGAATCGCGGCGGCCGAGCCTGCCCGCCGTACCTGTGGCGGGGGGACCGGCGTCGTGATCCGCCGAGCGGTCATGGCGCTTCCGGTAGCAACCGGACTATGTAGTCCGGTTGCTACCATAGCCGCTGTGACTGTCACGCGTCGACCCAACAGAGGACCCAGCGCCGCGGCGGAGAACCGGGCGGCGCTGATAGCGGCCGCCCGCGTGGTCTTCGCCGACGCCGGATACGACGCACCGCTCACCACGGTCGCCCGCGTGGCCGGGGTCGGTCAGGGAAGCCTCTACCGGCACTTTCCGGACCGCATCAGCCTCGCGCTGGCCGTGTTCCAGGACAGTGTCGCCGACCTGGAGGCGCTGGCCGCCGAACCCGGCACCACCCTCGCCGACATGCTGGCTCTGCTCACCGAGCAGACCATCGCCTCGACCGCGTTCATCGACATGGTCAGCGTGCCCGCGGCCGGCGATCTCCGCGTCGTCGAAGTACGCGACCGGGTGGCGGACCTGCTGGCGGGCACACTCGCCGAGGCCCGGCGCGCCGGTGAACTCCGCGAGGACGTCACCGCTGATGACCTGGTACTGGCCGTCGGCATGCTCGCCGGGCTCCTCGCCAGGCTCCCGGCCTCCGAGCGGCGCACGACCGCCGAACGGGTGTGGACGCTGCTCCGCCACGGGATCGAGCCCTGACCGGGATCACCCGGCCCGGCCGGCCGGCGCCGAGCGCCTGACCGGCCTCAGGCGGATGAGTGCCGCACGACTCGCGGCCGGGCCGGGGCGGAGGTGAGATGAGGTCTCTCACCTGACAGGCTCGCGACGACCGCTTCGGCGAGGTGGCGGCCTGGTGCCCAGTGTCACCGATGGGTCGATGCCGGCTCTGCTTCGGTTGTTCGGAAAGGGGCGGGCGTCACAGAGGTGTGGCGCGTACCCACCCGCGGTCGTCGTTCAGGAATCCGGAGATGGTCAGGCCCACCTGGTTGAGGGAGTTTTCCAGATAGTCGTCGTCGAGGCGGTGGCTGAGGAAGGTCTGGGTCCAGCGCCGCTCGCCGATGGTGTACTCCATGGTGGCGTCGAGCAGGTCGGGGGCGGGGCGGCTGACCCGCGTCATGCTGACGGTGTGACCGGGGTCGGCGTCGCGTTCGAACGGCTGGACGGTGTCGTACCACTCGGGGGGCTGGCGCTGCAGGATGACGCAGCCGTCGGCGGAGACGTGCGCGCCGCAGGTGCGCAGGAACGCGGCGCGCAGGTCGTCGTCGGCGGTTTCGATGACGAACGACATCAGCAGCACGAGGTCGAAGGTCCTGGGCAGGGCCAGGGTCTGGATGGGAGAGCACACGGTCTCGGCGCCGCGGATGTGGGCGAGCATCTCGGGCGACTCGTCGACCGCGACGACCTCGTGCCCGAGTTCCAGCAGGCGGTGGGTGATCCGGCCCACGCCCGCGCCGAGTTCGAGGATGCTCGCCCCGGCCGGGATCGAGGCGTGGATGAGTTCGGGTTCGCCCCTGGGGGTGAGGGTGGTGTAGTAGTCGACCGAGCAGCCGTCCGGGGTGATCGGGCCAGGGCCCGTGCCGTGGTAGAGCCGTCGTGGAGTCATGATCTCCATTCTGTGCGGCGGCGCGCCGGGATGCGGGCGGAGAGAACGGGGTTATGGCCTTCACGTGATGGCCGCTCCCGGGCACCGGCCGGGCCGTCCGTCGTCGACGACATCACGTGGCGAAGCTCATTCGCGGTGGTTTGTTGACCTGGGGCTGATACCGATGGGAGGAGGGCAGGTCCTGCTGAAGGTCACGCCGAGCCACAACGCGTCGAAGGCCGCGATCCACATGCTCAGCGAGTCGATCAGGCTGCAACTCGCCGACACGAACGTGAAGATCATGGAGCTCGAGCCGCCGGCCGTCCGTACCTCGCTGTTGCCCGGCCAAGAGAACAGTGAGTACGCGATGCCGCTCGACGAGTTCGTGGCGGAGGTCATCGCGCTGCTCGAGTCGCAGCCCGACGCGAAGGAGATTCAGGTCGAGCGCGTGAAGTTCCTCCGCTACGGCGAGGCACGCGGCGATTACGACCAGGTCGTGGAGACGCTCAACGTGTCCGACCTGCACGGGAGACAGCCTCGGCGAGCTGGACGGCGCAGGGGATTGACGCCGCGGCGGGCACCCTGAGTTTCCGTAACGGAAAGTCTAGTGTTGACAACTTGGAAAGTCTGGGCGACTGTTTCTGGTATGGAAACAAACGAGAGCTTCGAGCGCCCCTCCCCGGCCGAGGCCGCCGCCGCGCTGGAGACGGCCCGGCAGGCCCGTGCCGCCGGGTATGCCCCGGTCCCAGCCTGGTTCTTCCCCGCCCTCGGCCTGCTGGTGGCCGGCGTCATGCTGTTCCAGATCGACGTCATTGCCCCTGAGCTGGCGCTGTTGGCCGTGGTAGTGGTGATAGCGGGCTACGTGGTGACTGAGCGCGTCTACAACAAGCAGGTCAGTCGGTCTGGGATCGCGCCGCGGCACCTCACGCTCGGCCGGCAACTGGTTCTCGTGACGCCGCTGGCCGCGCTCTGGATCGCCGGCGAAATCCTCGACGCCAGGTGGGGTTGGGTCTGGGTGGTCGCGGCCGCGGTGGGTGGATGCTGGACGATCGGATACGGCCTCTTCCACAACCGGCGAGCACAGACCTCGGCATGAAGGTCACCGAAAAGGCCGAGGACGGTTTCGAAGCCACGATCCACGCGCCGAACCGGCTACGGATATGCGCGCTGCTGGAGTCGGCGGAGCAGGTGGAGTTCGGCCTGGTGCGGGAGCGGCTGGGGGTCAGTGACTCGGTGCTGAGCAAGCATGTCAGCGTACTGATGGACGCCGGATACGTGCAGCAGACCAAGGCCGTACGCGACACCCGGCAGCGCATCTGGCTCTCGCTCACCAAGTCCGGCCGCGCGGCGTACCGCGCGCATGTCGCGGCCCTGCGCGCCATCGTCGGAGAAGCGTAGAAGTGATGATCCACGCGGCGTTTTGACGCGGCAGGGCGGAGGCGATCTTCGGCCCGCTCCGCCGGGGAGGTCGTTGAGGATTCCCGGTTACCACACCAGCTCACCGCCAGTTGTATGCAAAATCTTGTCATTTTCCTCCTGTGGTGCCATTGTGGGGGAAAATTTGGTAAGGGTGTATACATGTCGACAATCGATAGCCTGCGCGACCTGATCCTCAGCGGTCACTACGAGCCGGGTGACCACCTCGGTGAGGTCGAGCTGGCCGAGGCGCTGGGCGTCAGCCGGACCCCGATCCGCGACGCGCTGCGGCGGTTGCAGGCCGAGGGACTGGTCGAGATCACGGCCAACAAGGGTGCCAGAGTCGTGGTGTATCCCCGCGCCGATCTGGAGACGATCTTCGAGCTGCGCGCCAGGATCGAAGGGCTGGCCGTCCGGCAGGCGGTGGCCGTCGCGACCGAGCAGGACATCGCGGGCCTGCACGAACTGGCGACGACCCTCGCCGAGCACGCCGGCCGCCGCGACGTCGAGGCGGTCTACCGCCTCAACGCCGACTTCCATCAGGCACTGGTCAGGCTCGGCGGTAGTCAGGTGCTGGCCCAGTCGATCAGCTCGCTGGTCCACTCACCCGTGTTGCTGCGCACCTACGGAGCCTTCGACTCCGAGGCCATGCGCCGCAGCGTCAACCATCACATCGAGATCGTGGCGGCCGTGCGCGCCGGAGACCCCGAATGGGCGGAGGCCGTGATGCGCGCCCACCTGTTCTCCGCCCGCGCGTCCCTGCTCGGTCCCCGTCGTCAGGAGAACAACACTTGAGAGGCCTTCCGCTCGGAGACATCCGAGTCGTCGAGCTCGGCCAGCTGCTCGCCGGGCCGTTCTGCGGCCAGCTGCTCGGTGACTTCGGCGCTGAGATCATCAAGGTGGAGGACCCCGGCCGGGGCGACCCCATGCGCCAGTGGGGCCGGGAGAAGCCGTACGGCCGGTCGCTGTGGTGGCCGGTCGTGGCCCGCAACAAGAAGTCGGTCACCTGCGACCTGCGCACCCCCGAGGGGCAGGACCTGCTCATCAGGCTGGTGGAGCGGGCGGACGTGCTGCTGGAGAACTTCCGGCCCGGCACGCTGGAGCGCTGGGGCATGTCCCCGGCCCGGTTGCACGAGATCAACCCCCGCCTGGTCATCACCCGGGTGACCGGGTTCGGTCAGAGCGGCCCCTACGCCCCCCGGGCCGGATACGGCTCGATCGGCGAGGCCATGGGCGGCATCCGCCACGTCACCGGCGACCCC
>NZ_JBEXUE010000101.1:0-25623 GCF_040614275.1 Streptosporangium sp. NPDC006013 | reverse complement strand
GTCGCGGTGGATGGCGTCGAGCGCGCGGCCGATGGCCGGGTCGGCCAGCGCGGCGGCCCAGCCGGACAGCGTGCAGGGCTCGTCCTGGGTCTCGAAGTAGGCCCGCAGGACGTACAGCTGCAACATGTCGAGCAGGGACGACACAACGGTGTCCGTGCCGGGGCGCGGGTTGTCGATCTCAGCGGCCAGCAGCTCGACGGCGGCCCGCAGCTCCGGATGGCTGCCGAGCGTCGCGGGCAGGTGGATCACGCCGGGCAGCGAGCTCAGGATCGGGTGAGTCCTGTCGGGGTCGAGCCGGTAGCCGCAGGACAGGATCACCGTCTCGGCCCCGGCGCCACCGAAACCGGCCGAGGCGAACAGCTCGGAATGCGGCCCGCAGTCCGACTCGACCAGCGGCCTCGCGGGATCGTCGGCCAGCCCGAACAGGTCGCCGTGCGGCAGGAACACCAGGTCGCCCATGCTCAGCGGAACGGGCTCGCCATCCGGGGGAATGAGCCAGCAGGACCCGCGCAGCACCACCTGGAAACCCGCGGACCCGGGCGTCGCGCGGAACGACACACCCCAGGGCGCCCGCCAGGAGACGCGGGCGGAGGTGGGGCGCCCGCACCGGATGAAGGCCGCCACGTCGCTCAGCATATCCATGCGGCCAGTCTATGACCTGAGACGCTGGCGTATAAATGTTGGACAGCAGCGCATTCAGTATCTCAGCAGGTCTCCCTACGGTGGTTCACGTAACCGATTGAGGGAGCATTGACATGCTGAGGGTAGGCATCATTCTGGGCAGCACCCGTCCCGGCCGCAACGGCGAGGCGGTGGCGCACTGGGTCCGCGATCTGGCGGTCAAACGAGGCGACGCCGAGTACGAACTCGTCGATCTGAAGGACTACGACCTGGGCAACCTGGACGAGCCCGAGCACCCCGCCATGGGCAACTACCAGCACGAACACACCAAGCGCTGGTCGGCCAAGGTCTCGGCCCTGGACGCGTTCGTGATCGTGACCCCCGAGTACAACAACTCGTACCCCGGCGCGCTCAAGAACGCCCTCGACTTCCTGTACGCGGAATGGAACAACAAGGCGGCCGGTTTCGTCGGCTACGGTGTGGACGGCGCGCCCCGGGCGATCTCGCACCTGCGGCACGTCCTGGGCCTGCTCAGCGTGGCCACCGTGTCGAACCAGGTCGGGCTGTCGATCCACAGCGACTTCGCGGACGGCTTCAAGCCCGCCGCCGCCCACGAGGACCGGCTGAACCTCGTCCTCGACCAGGTCCTCACCTGGGGCTCCGCCCTGCGTCCGCTCAGGGGGTGAGCCGGCGACGGGCGGGCGTCCCCGTCGGCCGCCGCCCCGGCGCCCTCCGTCTGGCCCCGGATGATGACCGAGACGAGATTCTCATGGTGTTGACGCCGCTGTGACCTGCACTGGCGGATCCTTGTGCGGCGAGTTCCCTCGCGGCGGCACGGATCTCGTCCAGCAGGACCACGAGATCGTCCTCGGTGGTGGCCGGGGGGAGGACGCAGGCGCACAGTGCCGCCGTTACCCCCGGGCCGCCGCGAACAGGGGCACGCCCCTGTGATTCGGCCTTTCGAAACGCGCCATTACAGGATGTTGTAATTCTTGTAAAGAGCGATCGTTTACGAACACCCATGCCGATCTTGACGAAGATCCGTTCCGGCATATCAGGTTATTTCGTTTCATTGTTAGGCGATGGCAGAAATCTGCCATGAGAGGCATCCCCCAGACAAAGGCAGAGCCCATGGTCAAACGAGCCCTCGCAGCCGTCGCCCTCTCCCTCGTCACATTACTCGGATTAACACTGCCCGCCTACGCGGTGACACTGGAGCAAAAGCTCGCCGCACTTTCCGGTTTCAGTCAGCCCACGGCGTCCAGCGCCGCCAGTTGGCGCTCTGCCTGGCAGAACCAGGCGGGCTGGGCGGACTACGCCTTCGACTGGTCGACCGACCTCTGTTCGAGCAGCCCCGACCAGCCACTCGGCTTCGACTTCAGAATGCCGTGCCGGCGTCACGACTTCGGCTACCGCAACTACAAGGCGGTGAGCCAGTTCCCGGCGAACAAGGCGCGCATCGACGACGCGTTCTACTTCGATATGAAGCAGGTTTGCGCGGGATATTCCACCATCCCCAGGAACACCTGCAACGGCCTCGCCTGGACCTATTACCAGGCGGTCAGGGAATTCGGCACCCTCAACGTCACCGAGGCGCAGATCGAACGAATCCGCCAGACCGCCGAGCAGGCCGCCCAGACCACCGAGATGTGACCCGTCCCCGCGGGATCACTCCCACCCGCTGACCGCCGCCGGGCCGGTTTCGTGCCGGCCCGGCACGCCCGGGGGCAGCCGTGGCGACGGTCGGGAAGGGTTTGGCCGCACAGCGGCCGGCTCGAATTCCCCGTGTACGGCCGGACTCCCGGTGAATGTTCGCATCGGCCGGGCTTAATCCATGTCGACGTTGTCGAGGAGTTGGAGAAGGCGCGAGAGCACTTGGACGCAGGCCACGCATCCGGCGCGGAAACGAATCACCGTGCGGTCGCGTCGATGACGGTGACTCCAGCGGCGAGCAGGCGGCTGGGCTGGAGTCCGAACATGCGGTGGAAGGCCTCGCTGAAGTGGGAAGGGCTGGCGAATCCGGCATCGGCTGCGGCGGTGGTGAGGTCGCGTCGTTCGGCTATCAGTTCGGCGACGCGCAGCATCCGGGTCCACAGTCGGTAGCGGCGGAAGCTCGTGCCGGTGTGGGCCGGGAACAGATGCAGGAACCGTGAGGTGGACAGGCCACAGCCGATGGCGAGTTCCTCGGCTGAGACGGTCCGGTGCACCTCGGCACGCAGGCGCGCGACGGCGTCCTGTATGCGGGCGTCGATCTGGACGGGCCTGCGGGGCGCGGCCAGATCCAGCCAGTTCGACGCGGAGGTGACCGAGCCTGGCCGAGGGGCGTAGCGGATCAGCAGCCGTTCCTCGCGGTGGGCGAGTCCGAGATCGGAGTCGCCCGAGGTCATCCGCCGTTCGCAGGCCAGCGGCCTGGAGGAGCTCGGATCCAGGTAGCAGAAGAGCATCCGGTCACCCCGGGCGACCAGCCGGTGGGTGAGGCGGGGTGCGATCAGGGCGCTGCGCGCGGTCTGTACGGGCCGTCCCCGCGTCTGCACGGTGAAGACGTCGTCGAGCCCGATCGCAAGGCAGGCAACCGAGCCGGAGTGTGCCTCCAGGTCCAGCGCCGGTCCGTGGTAGATGGCCTGACCCGGCCACAGCCAAAGTACCGCGCCGGGATCGCGGCAGGTTTGTGAAAGCGGTGATCTGCTCACAGCGGCATCATCTCCCGCGAACGACTCTTTCGAGACATGGGGAGCGAGCCTATGGCCACCGTGGTCATCATCGCCGTGGCGGTCTTCTTTCTGGGGATGGGCGTGTCCGGACTCATCGCGCCCGCCGCGCTGATCAGGCCGTTCGGGATGGTCGCGGAGCTCGCCGAAGCACGGGCGGAGATACGCGCCGTGTACGGGGGGTTCGGCGTGAGCATCGCGGTACTGCTGGCCCTGGCGCTCGCCGATGTCGGCGGAATCCGTCGCGGTGCGGTGGTGGCCGTCGCGGTGGCGCTGTTGGGCATGGCGTTCGGGCGGCTGACGGCGCACGTCGTCGAGCGGCCCTCAGCGTTCTACCCTTCCTGGCTCTACTTCTGGGTCGAGGTGGCCGGCGGTGCTCTCCTCCTCACCACCGGCTGGTGAGCGCGGAGGCGTCTCATCGGGTGTCCCCCCGAAGACGACCGTTCGCCACCCTGGTGTCCGGTGGGCCATCGGTCGCCCCCAGCCAGTAGTAGTACCGGCTCCGGTTGGTGTCGCCGGTATGAGAAGCCGGTACGAGAAGATATCGAGCGCGATTTTGTGACAGGCTTTCGCGCCAAATCTTCGGCGTCCCCTCGCCCGTCGAGACCTGAGCCGTAAGGCCTTCATTCTCCCCAAAAGCTTTCCCCCTTATTAGGAGACGTATAGCGTTATTTATCGGACCAAGGGCGGCTGGGGTCGTCCGCCTGTGAGGCCAGGGGAAGGGAATGCCGTGTCCGGTCCGCACCCGCTGGCCGAAGACGATCCCCGGCAGGTCGGTGACTATCGGCTGACCGGAGTGCTGGGCGAGGGCGGCCAGGGGGTGGTCTATCTCGGCCAGGCGCCCTCCGGACAGCCGGTGGCGGTCAAGACGCTGCACGCCCGGATGGCCGCCGACCCCGCAGCCAGGGAACGTTTTCTGCGCGAGGCCGAGATCACCCGCCGCGTTGCGGCCTTCTGTACCGCACGGGTCATCGACGCGGGGATCGCCCGGGACCGGCCCTACCTGGTCAGCGAGTACGTCCGAGGCCCTTCTCTGGATGAGCTCATCGCCCAGGACGGGCCACGCACCGGCGGCGGGCTGGACCGGCTGGCGATCACCACCTTGACGGCACTGGCCGCGATCCATCGGGCCGGCATCGTCCACCGGGACTTCAAACCGAGCAACGTGATCATGGGGCAGGAAGGGCCGGTGGTCATCGACTTCGGCATCGCCCGCCTGCTGGAACACTCCACCACGGGATCCGCCCTGATAGGGACCCCCGCCTACCTGTCGCCCGAACAGCTCAACGGACACCCGGCCGGTGCGGCCTCGGACGTGTTCGCCTGGGCCGCCACCATGGTCTACGCCGCCACCGGGCATCCGGCTTTCTCCGGCGCGATCCCGGTAGTGGTGATCAACGCGATCGTGACCCGCGAACCCGACCTGGCGGGCGCGCCCGACCGGCTGCGCCCGCTGCTGGCCGCCTGCCTGGCCAAGGATCCCGCTGCCCGGCCTGGCATCACCGACCTGTTCACCGCTCTCACCCACGAGACGCCCATCAAGGACCACCCCGGCCCGTCTTCCGAGCCTCCACATGACCGTGATCCGGTGCAGGCCGGTGCGTCGCCCGCAGGCTCCCGCGAGGTCAGGGCCGGGCCGGGCACGGCGGAGCAGGATGGCGTGGTACCGCTGCTGATCTCAGCGTCATCTGATCGACGGTCCTCCGCGGCCATCGGACACGGCGGGGCCGGCCGGATACCCGCCACGGGGCCGAAACCGGACCCGCCTTTGACCGATGAGCCCAGTACCGCCGACCCCGGCCTCTCCATGGCGGTGCCCACGGCCGGGAGGACACCGTCTCCGTACCGCCACACCAGGCGTCGCCTGGGGACGGTTCTCGCGGCGGCGGTCGTTGTCATCTTGATCTCCACCGCCTTCTGGCTGAAGCCCGTCTTGACGGACATTCCTTTCGGCACCCTTATCCGCGAAACCTCCACCGGTCATCAGAAGTGGGTCCTGTCGGTGGCGGTGGGGCAGTTGGACGGTCGCCCGGTGGTGGTCTCCGGCGGCTACGACGGCACGGTGCGGGTGTCGGATCTGGCCACCGGCACTCCCATCGGCGAAACCTTCACCGGTCACGAAGGACCGGTCTGGTCGGTGGCGGTGGGGCGGTCGGACAGCCGCCCGGTGGCGGTTTCCGGTGGTCTCGACGGCACGCTGCGGGTGTGGGACCTGGCCACCGGTGCGCCGATCGGCAAGTCCTTCACCGGCCACCAGGGCTCGGTCGAGTCGGTGGTGGTGGGGTGGTTGGACGGCCGCCCGGTGGTGGTCTCCGGTGGTCTCGACGGCACGGTGCGGGTGTCGGATCTGGCCACCGGTGCACCGATCGGCAAACCCTTCACCGGGCACCAGAAGTGGGTTCTGTCGGTGGCGGTGTGGCAGTTGGACGGTCGCCCGGTGGTGGTCTCCGGCGGCGGCGACGGCACGGTGCGGGTGTCGGATCTGGCCACCGGCACTCCCATCGGCGAAACCTTCACCGGTCACGAAGGGCCGGTCGAGTCGGTGGCGGTGGGGTGGTTGGACGGTCGCCCGGTGGTGGTCTCCGGCGGCGGCGAAGGCGATCACACGGTGCGGGTGTGGGATCTGGCCACCGGTGCGCCGATCGGCAAACCCTTCACCGGGCACCAGAGCTGGGCCCTGGGCCTTGCGGTGGGGCAACTCGACGACGGCCGCCCGGTGGTGGTCTCCGGCGGCTACAAAGATCACACGGTGCGGGTGTGGGACCTGGCCACCGGTGCGCCGATCGGCAAACCCTTCACCGGCCACCGGGGCTTGATCGAGTCGGTGGCGGTGGGGCGGCTGGACGGCCGCCCGGTGGTGGTCTCCGGCGGTGACGACGGCATGATGCGGGTGTGGAGTCTGGGGCCACCGTACCCACTGCCCGCTCCGTGACCGGGGTTCGGACGGGTGGCGACCGCTGGGCGGAGCCGAAGGCGTTCATTCCCGTCAAGCCGAGTCCGCTTAACGCCTGCGGAAAAGGGCCTTGAGCCGACCGACCATGCCATCGTGGTGGCCGTGTGGGAGTTCCGGCAGGCATCGCGGACTCCCCGCTCACTCACACGTCCAGGGTCACCGCGCAGGTCCAGCCGTGGGGTTCACGAAGGAAGCGCAGGTCGTGCAGGGCGACCGCTTTGGGGACGGCGCCGATCTGGGAGATGGTGGCGACATCGGCCATGTCCAGCCGCAGCCACAGCCCGCCTTGATCCTCACCCGCTTCGACGCCGCAGGGGATCCTCGCGGTGGTGTCCATGCGGTAGATCACCTCGTCGAGCGCTGTCACGAGCTGGTCCTCGGGGAAGCCGGGGCCGATGCGTACCGTCTGGACGGCGCAGCCTTCGGCGTGGCCGAGATCGGCGAAGCCTTCGATCATGGCGCGGATCGCTTCGGCGATGCACTCGGCGGCGGTGGGCGCCCACGCCTCGATGCGGGCGTCGGCGGTGTGGGGCAGGGCACGGTGGCCTTTCACCGGGATCAGCCCTTCACCACGCCGAGCGGGACCAGCCGGGCGACCCTGCGGCACAGGCCGGCTCCGACGCCGGCGGCCACCACGGCGTCGACGTCCTTGTAGGCGGTCGGATCCTCCTCCGCCAAGCCGCGCCAGGACGAGCCGCGCACGGCGATGCCCTGCGCCTCCAGCCGGTCGCGCAGCCGGCGTCCGTCGGTGGAGCGGGCGGCTTGGTGGCGGCTACGGGTGCGGCCGGCACCGTGGCAGGTGGAGTGGAAGGCATCTGCGCCGGTCACGCCGGTGAGTACGTGGGAGGCGGTGCCCATGGTGCCGGGAATGAGTACCGGTTGGCCGTACGGTGCCAGATCGGCCGGTAGGTCGGGGTGGTGCGGCGGGAGTGCCCGGGTGGCGCCCTTGCGGTGTACGCACAACCGCATCCCCTCGTGTACCTCGATCTTGGCGAGGTTGTGCGACACGTCGTAGACCAGGTCCACGGTGGCGCCGGTCACGTGGCGGAACGCTGTGCGGGTGGCCTCGGTGAGCAGTTGCCGGTTGGCCCTGCTGTAGTTGGCCGCGGCGGCCATCGCGCCCAGGTAGGCACGGCCCTCGCGGGATTCGACCGGGGCGCAGGCGAGTTGCCGGTCCGGGACGCTGATGCCGTAACCCGGCATGGCCTTTTCCATGACGCGGACATGATCGGTGCAGATCTGGTGTCCCAGGCCACGCGACCCGCAGTGGATCATCACGCATACCTGGCCGAGCCGGAGGCCGAACGCGGCCGCCACCGCCGGGTCGTAGATCTTCTCGACCGCCTGGACCTCCAGGAAGTGATTTCCGGAGCCGAGGCTGCCGACCTGGACCAGGCCTCGTTCGACCGCGCGGGGGCTGACCTGTGCCGGGTCGGCGTCGGCGACCGCCCCAAAGTCCTCGCAGCGGTCCAGATCGCGGGGCAGGCCATGGCCGTGCTGTACGGCGTAGCCCGCACCGCCGTACAGCACCCCTTCGAGCTGCCCCTCGGAAAGCCGCCATAGCCCGCCTTGGCCGATCCCGCGGGGTGTGGTCCTGTCCAACTCGTCCATGAGCCGATTCAGCGTGGTGGCGAGTTGGTCGCGCTGGAGAGCGGCGGTGAGCAGCCTTACTCCACAGGAGATGTCGAACCCGACTCCGCCGGGTGAGACCACTCCGCCCGAGGCGATGTCGGTGGCGGCCACGCCGCCTATCGGGAAGCCGTACCCCCAGTGGATGTCGGGCATGGCGTAGGAGGCGCGCACGACGCCAGGCAGCATGGCCACGTTGACGACCTGCCGCAAGGCCTGCTCCTCGGGAAGCAGGTCACCGGAGGCGAACACGATCCCGGGGACCGGCATGTGCTCGCGCTGGTCGATCCGGAACCGGAAGGGCGTCTCCTGGATGAGTCTCGTGGAAGTGTCGTATCGCGTCATGTCTCGACCCGGCGCATCGGGGTGGCCGCCGCGAGTCCGTCGCCGATCCGCGTCACCGGCCGGTGCCTGCGACGAAACCGCGGCCGATCACCTGCTGGGGGGATGTGGAGGCGTGCCGACGGCTCATGCCGTGTCATCCCCCGCCCTTGACGAGGCCGGCGGCGAGCAACAGTTCGTGAGCGAGTCGCGCGGCCTGCTCGGGGTGCATCTGCCCGGGCTCCTCCATGGGGCTGGCCTCCATGCCCCGCGCGAGGGCCAGATTGGCCTCGGCCAGCACCTGGATCTGTTTCTCGATCCTGCTGACCCGGGCCTTGAGAAGGTTCAGTTCGACCTCAAGCGAATGCGTTTCCCCGGACGCCGGAACCGTACTGGGTTTGGACTGAGACATCAGATCCACCTCCCAGGAAGTGTTCTCCTTCTCACCCTTGCCGGGGCCGACACTCGCGGCACAGGGACTTACGTCCTTCGTTGGCCGGTCCTTAGGTCCCATCGACGAGGACCGTTCCGGTGCCGCCGGAGCCGGCGTGAGGGACGACGACCACTTGCTGATCATCTTCATAGATGATCCTGCCGAGGGTCGTGGTGCAGATCGGCCTCAGCGGGGAGCCTGTGAGAGCGCGAGTTGCCGGAGGAAGACGGCGTTGGACGGTGACGTGCGCAGACCGTCGAGTATCCCGGTGAGCGCCTGCTCGTGGTTCAGGCCCGCGAGCACCTGCCGGAGCTTCCAGATGATCTCTCGCTCGTCGTCGGCGAGGAGCAGTTCCTCCCGCCGTGTGCTGGAGGAGGTCACGTCCACGGCGGGGAACAGGCGCTGCTCGGCGAGAGTCCGGTCAAGCCGCAGCTCCATGTTGCCGGTGCTCTTGAACTCCTCGAAGAGGTAGTCGTCCATCCGCGAGCCCGTCTCGACGAGCGCGGTCGCGAGGATGGAGAGCGAGCCGCCCTCCTCGGTCGCGCGGGCCGCGCCGAACAGCCGTTTCGGCTGGTGGACGGCGTACGCGTCGACCCCACCCGTCAGCGTCTTGCCGCCTTTCGGGGCGATGACGTTGTACGCCCTGCCGAGCCGGGTCAGGGAGTCCATTAGGACGACGACGTCCCGGCCACGCTCGACGAGCCGTTTGGCCCGCTCGATCGCGAGTTCGGCGAGCGCCGTATGGTCGCGTTCGGGCTGGTCGAACGTCGAGGCGATCACCTCGCCGCGCACCTGCCGGCGGAAGTCGGTGACCTCCTCGGGGCGCTCACCCACAAGTACCACCATGAGGTGGACAGTGGGATGGTTCGCTGCGATGGCGTCGGCGATCGCCTTGAGCGCCATGGTCTTCCCGGTCTTCGGTGGCGCGGCGATCAGACCGCGCTGCCCCAGGCCGACCGGGGTGATGAGGTCGATCAGGCGGGTGATCGATGATCCCGTCTCCAGAAGCAGGCGGCGGTGGGGGTGAACGGGCGTCATGTCGGCGAAGTGCGGCCGTGCGCTGCCCGGCTCCGCGCCGTCGATCGACACCACCTCGGCCGGCTTGCCGTACGGCTTGCGCAGGAGTGCCGTGATCAGGTCGCCCGGGCGCAGGCCGAGTGCTTTCACCTGTGCGGCGGGCAGGCAGGCGTCGTCCTCGCCCGGGAGGTAGCCGCTCGTCCTGAGGTAGGCCCTCCCGTCGCGGACGTCGAGCAACCCGGTCACCTCCCGTTCTTCGGCGGGTGGGCGTGTGCTGTTCCGGGCTACCGGGGTGGTGGTCGTGGTGTTTCTTTTCGAGGGCTTTTCGGTGGTGATGGTCATGGGCGTTTCCTTAAGACCGGAAATGGGTGATGGAAAGGGGGAATGCGCGCCTATTCGGCCCGATGGCGGGCATAGCGCGATGAAGTTCTGGCAGGCGGCGGGCGGTTCACGCGCACAAAGAGAGGTGCGTGATGACGCCGTCCGGTTGCCGAACGGGAAGTGACGCCCTCAGCAGTGGGCGAAAGCGGAATACCGACGCTCAGCGGCGGCTGGAGAAGGGCTCTGAATCGGAAAAGGGATCAGATCGATCACATCGACGAGCCACTTACACGGTAACACCATCCCCGGGGTCGAACGCAACCCAGGATCCTGGCGTACCACCTGCCGAGGACGAGAGACCCTCAGGCGGATGTGACGCTGGAGCGGCCCAAGCCGCGCGGCACCACCGCCGTGGTCGAACTGATCGACCACCGGCTGAGCGAGTTCGCCGACCGGTACGCCGCCACCTATGAAGCCGGAACCCGCGCATCACCGATTTGCGCCGGCCTCCGGAGGCCACCGCGTGGCGTCGAGGAGGCGGGTGCCGAGTGTGCGCAGGTGTTCGATGAGTTCGGGTGGTTCGTGCACCTCGAAGGCGACGCCGATCTGCGCGACCCATATTGCGAGTTCGTCGAGGGAGTTCGAGCCGGTGTTGAGCACGCACGCATCGTCGCCGTCGGGTTCGACGGTTGCGACCGTCGGCGGCATCCGCGCGGCGATGACGTCGGCGGGGGCGTGCATCGTGAACCGGCCGCGGTAGCGGTATGGGCTGACCGAGATCTGCTCGGCGACGTAGCGGGCCAGGTCGCCGCCGGGTGGCTGCCGGGGAGCGAAGCGTGGCCCGTTCGGCGAGCACAGGCGCATCCGGTCGACGCGGAAGGTGCGCCAGTCGGACCGGGTAGTGTCCCAGGCGACCAGGTACCAGCGGCGGCCCGAGCTCACCAGCCGGTGCGGCTCGGCGGTGCGGCGGGCCTCGGTGCCGTCCTGGACGCGGTAATCGAACCGCAGGCTGTCTCGGTCACGGATGGCCGAGGCGATCGCGGTGAGCACCG
This sequence comes from Streptosporangium sp. NPDC006013, assembly GCF_040614275.1. NCBI lineage: Bacteria > Bacillati > Actinomycetota > Actinomycetes > Streptosporangiales > Streptosporangiaceae > Streptosporangium > Streptosporangium sp. NPDC006013. The sequence goes on along the minus strand of NZ_JBEXUE010000101.1, from coordinate 14,568 downwards.
TCGGGTCCACGGCATCGGCCGTGTTCGCCAGCGGGAGGGTGGCCGTGCGCAGGGCGCCGACGCGGTGCCGGAGCCGGGGCGGGAGCACCTGCTCGAGTTTGACGAGTGCACGGACCGAGGTGTCCCCGATCCCGGCCACGCCGGAGATGGCGGCGGTGCCGAGTCCGAGGGCGACCGCGACCGCCTCGTCATCGTCGAGCAGCAGCGGTGGAACACCCGTGCCGGCGCCGAGACGGTATCCGGGCGTTCCCGCGGTGGCGTGCACGACGTACCCCAGCGCGCGCAGCCGGTCCACGTCGCGGCGGATGGTGCGGGCCGAGACGCCGAGGCTCTCCGCGAGCTCCGTGCCCGGCCAGTCCTTCGGCGTCTGCAACAGCGACAGCAGCCGCAGTAGCCGGGCCGATGTCTCCAACATGGCGACCATCCTAGGACAGAACCTGACCTAACTGGCTCCTATCGTGGCAGACATGAACGGCGACACGCAGATACACCGGTTCCGGATCGACATCCCGCAGGAGCGGCTGGAGGACTTGCGCGCCCGGCTGGCGGCGACACGCTGGCCGGACGAACTGCCCGGAGCGGGCTGGTCCTACGGGGTCCCGGTGGGCTACGCGCAGCAACTGGCCGAGTACTGGCGGACCGGTTTCGACTGGCGCGCCGCTGAGACGCGGCTGAACACTTTTCCGCAGTTCACGACGCGGATCGACGGGCAGGACATCCACTTCCTGCACGTCCGCTCGCCCGAGCCGGACGCGTTGCCACTGATCATCACACACGGCTGGCCCGGCTCGATCGCCGAGTTCATGAAGGTGATCGAGCCGCTGAGTGACCCGGTCGCGTACGGTGGCGAGCCGGCCGATGCCTTCCATGTCATCGCACCGTCGATTCCCGGATTCGGCTTCAGCGGGCCGACCACCGAGCCCGGCTGGGACCTGAACCGCGTTGCGCGAGCGTGGGCGCAGCTGATGAGCCGCCTCGGCTACCAGCGCTACGGCGCCCACGGCGGCGACAGCGGCGCGGTCATCTCACCGATGCTGGGCCGCGTCGACTCCGCGCACGTCGCGGGCGTGCACGTCAACGGCGCCCTCGGGTTCCCGACCGGCGACCCGGCCGAGTTCGAGGGACTCACCCCGGCCGAACTCGCCCGGCTCGGCCAATACCAGGACTCCGACCGCAGCGGCTATGCGATCATCCAGGCGACCCGGCCGCAGACCCTGGCGTTCGGCCTGCACGACTCACCCGCGGCCCAACTCGCGTGGATCGCCGAGAAGTTCAAGGAGTGGACCGACCCGGCCCACGAGCTCCCCGAAGACGCCGTGGACGTCGACCAGATGCTCACCGACATCAGCATCTACTGGTTCACCGGGACCGCCGCCTCATCAGCCCGCCTCTACAAGGAGACACAAGCATCATGGGGCGCCGCGTCCGGATACTCGGCACTGCCCCACGGCGTCGCCGTGTTCCCCGGCGACGCCGGCATCCGGAGCATCGCCGAACGCGACCACAACGTCGTGCACTGGTCGGAATACGACCGGGGCGGCCACTTCGCCGCCATGGAAACCCCCGACCTGCTCATCCAGGACATCCGGACCTTCTTCCGCACCCTGCGATGACACGCGAAAACGTTCGCCGTTCGACCTGATCACGTCCGGGTCGGCCCACACCGAGCCGACCCGGACGTGATGAAACGCAGGTCAGAGGGCCTCGTCAACACCTCCAGCCGCCGTGCCGGCGCCAACCGCGACACGCCGGCAGCCTTCAGACCGCTGATCGTATGGGACAGTCGGGGGCATTGTTAGCTACACGGTTTCGAAGCGGGAGCTATGGCGGCGGAGTTTCAGCTCGGCGATTACATTCTGGTACAGGACGGCAGGACCCTTGAAATCTTTCACCGGGACCTGTCCGAGAGCAGCCGCTATCACGTGGCGTTTCTTGGGGTGGATGTCCAGCCGCACGGCGACGGGTTCAAGGTTCGGCTCGGCGCCAGACGGGGCGACGACCAGGTCGTGGGCGGGGTGAGACTGAAGATGGACCAGGAGGAGTTCGCACGGTTTCGTGATTTCATCGCCTTGGCCATCGCGGCACGTGACCGGATGAGCACCTGAACGAGTCCACCTCGCCCTGAACCACAGGGGCTTCGATTCACTCCGAGTTCGGAGTGACTCCCAATGTCCTTCCGGGCCGCCCCCTTTTGCCGCGCCTTCTCCTCCTCGGCGGCGGCCTTCTCCAGGACGCTGAGGACGTCTTGGCCGAGGTGCATCCCGGCGACGTCGTGATGGGCGCGGGCGGTGGTGGAGTCCACGCCGACCAGGGACAGGTCCACCTTGCCGCGTTTTTCGGCTTCCGCGATCAGGCCCTGCGGCAGGGCTTCGAAGACGCCGGCGTCCCTCCACTGCCGGAAGCGGTTGTGCACGGTCGGCCAGGCGCCGAACTCCTTCGGCATCTCCCGCCACTGCCCGCCCGTTTCGAACCGCCAGATCACGCCCTCGAGTGGTAGGTCAGAAGGGGAAGGTCCGGTCCTGGTCGCGTACGGTGACCCACTGGAGCTCGCAGAACTCCTCGGCGGCGAAACCGAGCCCGAAACGTCCCCAGCCGCTGTCCTTGACGCCGCCGAACGGCATGTGCGGCTCGTCGTTGACGGGCTGGTCGTTCACGTGGACGATGCCGACGTCCAGTTTCGCCGCCAGCCGCAGGCCGCGGCGGCTGTCACCCGTGATGATCGAGGCGGCCAGGCCCAGATCCGACCGATTGGCCCGGACGACCGCCTCCTCGGCCGAGGCGACGGCCTCCAGGATCACGACCGGCCCGAAGGTCTCGCCGTGGGCGATCTCGGCTTCGTCGGGGACGTCGGTGAGCACGGTGGCCGGATAGCAGGGCGGCCGGGGGACTCCGCCGGCCAGGATGCGGGCGCCGAGTTCGACGGCCTCGTTGACGCGGCGGTCGAGGAGGGCCAGGGCCCACTCGTTGATGACCGGCCCGACGACCGTCGCCGGATCGCGCGGGTCGCCCGTCGGTAGCGCCGCCACCTTGGCCGCGAACCGCTCGGCGAACTCCTCGGCCAGCGGGTGCTCGACGTAGATCCGCCGTGCGCACATGCACACCTGTCCTTGGTGGACGAAGGCGCCGTAGGCCGCGGCGTCCACTGCGTAACCGACCTCGGCGTCGCCCGCGACGATGAGCGGGTTCTGGCCGCTGAGCTGGAGCACGACGCGCTTGAGGTGCCTGCCCGCCTTCTCGGCGAGGCGCCGTCCCGTCGGCGTCGACCCGGTGAAGTTGATCCGCTTGACCAGGGGATTGGTGAGCATCGCGTCGCCGATGTCGCCGGCCTCGCCCGGGGCGTGGGTGACGACGTTGAACGCGCCGGGGGGCAGGCCGGCCTCCTGGAGGAGTTCCGCCCAGAGCGCGCCGCCGGTGTAGGGGGACTCCTCCGAGGGTTTCAGCACCACGGTGTTGCCGAGCGCGAGCGGCCCGATGGCCGCCCGTCCCGCCAGGGCGAGTGAGGCGTTCCAGGGGGCGATCGCGCCGACCACTCCCACCGGGCGGCGTACGGCCATGGCCTGGGTGCCCTCGATGTCCGACGGGAGCAGTTCCCCGGTCGGCCGGTACGCCAGCTGCGCGGCCTGGCGGAGGAGCTTGAGGGCGAAGTCGACCTGGACGCCGCCGAAGTGGCACCCGCACCCGGTCTCCACCGCGAGGGCGTCGAGGATCTCGGCGCGGCGCCCCTCCAGGAGGTCGGCCGCGCGCAGGAAGATCTGCTGGCGTCGCCAGGGCGACTCCCCGGCCCAGCCGCCGAACGCCGCGGAGGCGGCCTCGATCGCCCGGTGCGCGTCCTCGCCGTCACCGGCGGCGATCTCGCCGAGTACCTCGCCGGACCAGGGGGAACGGTTCGGATACCAGCGTCCGGATCCGGCCGGCGCCCAGTCGCCACCGACGAAGTGCTCGACGCGCGCCTTCCGGCAGCCGCTCGCAGCACGGATCGCCCCGCTTCCGGTGCCCCCCGCTCCGGCCATATGGCTCGATCCTCTCTTTCGCCTCGTCTCGTACGGCCACGCCGCCGGACGCGGGGAGGCCACCTGTGCCACCCGGTCGAACAGCGTTCACCCGATCGAGCCCGTAGTCAAAATGGTTCGAATAGGTGGAACGAAGTCACCATATGCTGACCCCCGTGACCGATGACGAGTCCCCCCGCCCGCGCGGCCGCGCAACATCCGACCCCTCCGGTTCCTTCTCCGTGTCCCTGGAGCGGGGGCTGAGCATCCTGTCCGCCTTCACCGGGAACCGCTCGGTGCTGGGGATCGCCGACCTGGCACGGGCCGTCGGCCTCAACAAGAGCACGACGCACCGGTACGTCGCCACCCTGACCAAGCTGGAGTACATCCAGCAGGACCCGGAGACCAAAAAGTACTTCCTCGGCCCGCGGGCGATTGACCTCGGGTTCGCGGCGATCGACTCCATGGAGCTCACCCGCGTCGCCGGACCCCTGCTCCAGACCCTGGCCGACGAGACGGGGTTCACGGCCAGCATGGGGCTGTGCGACGGACCCGACGTCGTCTACGTGGACCGCAGGCGAAGCGGCCGGCGCAGTTCCCTGGCCATGGACCTCAACCTGCACGTGGGCTCCCGGCTGCCCGCCTACTGCACCGCGATGGGCAAGGTGCTGCTGGCGTACCGGGACCCGGTGGCGCTCAGGCAGATCCTCGACCGCACGGACATGGCACGCCGGGGGCCGAAGACGATCACCAACCGGGAGCAGCTGACCGCCGCCCTCGCCAAGGTGCGCCAGAGCGGCGTCGCGGTGAACGACGAGGAACTGGCCCCGGGGCTGCGGTCGTTCGCGGCTCCGGTGCGGGATCGTTCGGGCGAGGTCGTCGCGGCGGTCAACGTCGCCGTTCACCTCACCGTCGCGCCGACCACCGTCGAGGCCCTGGCGGGACGGGTCGAACCGCCGCTCCGGCGCGCCGCCGCCGAGATCTCCAAGCGCCTCGGATACCGCCCACAGCCCTAAGTCGTTCCAAACACGCAAATCGCGTTCGAACTTCCGGAACACAGTGTTGCTCTGGTGTTAACGGGACCGTACGGTCGGCTCAACTTTCCGCCACCCGGATGTCCGTGCCGTCTCCCAGCCGCGAGGTGGCCGAACGAGTTCCCCCCAAGGCAACACAGAGCAACGCGGTGTCCCATGAAGAGCGCCTCCGCTCGGACACCGTCAAAGAAGGAGTTTGGCGTGAGCGACATCTCTATGGACGGACTGGGCCGCCGTTCCTTCCTCAGGACGGTCGGTCTCGGTGCCGCGGCCCTCGGCGGCGGCTCGCTGGTGAGCGCCTGCGGCGGGCTGAAGGGCACGGGCGGTTCCTCGTCCGACGTGCTCAAGATCGGATATGTCAGCCCTCAGACGGGCCCGCTGGCCGGCTTCGCCAGCGCCGACAACTTCGTGGTCAAGCAGATCCAGGAGGCGTTGCGGAACGGGTTCACCTCCGGCGGCAAGAAGCGCACGCTCGAGATCGTCGTCAAGGACACGCAGTCGAACCCCAATCGCGCCACCGAGGTCACCCGGCAGCTGATCAACAGCGACAAGGTCGACCTCATCGTCGGCTCCTCCACGCCCGACACCACCAACCCCGTGGCCGATCAGTGCGAGGCCAACGGCATCCCGAACGTCACCACGATCGCTCCGTGGGAGGCGTGGTTCCACGGCCGGGGCGGCAAGCCGGGCGAGGGTTTCAAATACACGACGCTGTTCTTCTTCGGCATGCAGGAATTCGCCGACTGCTTCTTCCCGATGTGGGAGCGCATGGACGTCTCGAACAAGAACGTGGCGTCCCTGTGGCCCAACGACACCGACGCCAACGCGTTCCGCCGGGGGCTCGGCCCGATGATGGAGAAGGCCGGCTACACCGTGGTCGACGGCGGCGCCTACCAGGGCGGCGCGACCGACTTCACCGCGCAGATCGCGAAGTTCAAGGAGTCGGACGCCGAGCTGTTCACCTGCACCCCGATCCCCCCGGACTTCCAGACCTTCTGGAAGCAGGCCCGGCAGCAGGGCTTCCGGCCGAAGCTGGCCACCGTCGCGAAGGTCATGCTGTTCCCTTCGGAGGCCGAGGCCCTCGGTGAGCTCGCGAACAACATCGCCACCGACTTCTGGTGGAGCCCCGCCCACCCGTACACCTCCACCATCGACGGCAAGAGCGCCAGGCAGCTCGCCGACGGCTTCGCCGCGGCCACCGGCAAGCAGTGGACCCAGGCCCTCGGCTCGGTCTACTCCCTGTTCGAGATCGCGGTCCAGGCGTTCAAGGAGGCGAGCGACCCCAAGGACCGCGACGAGGTGGCCGCCAAGCTGCGTGGCATGAAGATCAACTGCATGAGCGGGAACCTCGACTTCACCGCGGGCCCGCAGCCGGGCATCGCCATCCAGCACCCGGTCGGCGGTCAGTGGCGCAAGGGCGAGCGCTTCCCCTGGGACGTCGTCATCGTCGACAACTCGGCGAACAAGGACGTCCCCGTCGGCGGCGACCTGATGCCCACCAACGCCTGATGGCCTCGCCACTGCTGCACCTCGACGGCGTCACCAAGAGCTTCGGCAAGGTGACCGTCGCCAGGGAGCTGACGCTTTCCGTCCAGCCGGGTGAGGCGCTCGGGATCGTGGGGCCGAACGGAGCCGGAAAGTCCAGCCTGTTCGCCATGATCTCCGGTGACCTGCGCCCCGACAGCGGCGCGGTGTGGTTCGAGGGGCGGGAGGTCACCGCCGTACCGCCGCACGCCCGCACCCGGGCCGGCGTCGGCCGCACCTACCAGGTGCCCCGGCCCTTCGAGCACCTGACCGTGTTCGAGAACGTGCTGGTCTGCGCCCACCAGGGCGCCGGGCTCAAGGGCAGGCAGGCCTGGACGCACAGCATGGACGTGCTCGACGGCACCGGCCTGGCCGACCTCGCCAACACCCCCGCGGGACGGCTCACCCTGCTTCAGCGCAAGCGCCTGGAGGTGGCCCGCGCCATCGGTACCGCGCCCCGGCTGCTGCTGCTGGACGAGGTCGCCGGCGGGCTGACCGAGCCGGAGGTGGTCGAACTGGTCGAGGTGGTGAAACGGCTGCACACCGAGGGCCTCGGCATCGTCTGGATCGAGCACGTCGTGCACGCGCTGGTGAAGACGGTCGGCCGGATGGTGTGCCTGGCCGGCGGCGACGTGGTCGCGGACGGCGAGCCGATGGCGGTGCTCGCCGACCCGAAGGTACGCGAGCTCTACCTGGGCGGCGGCCCGGAGACCGGCCTGACCGACGAGGAGGGCTCATGACGCTGCTGTCGATCCGCGACCTCACCGTGCACCACGGCCGGCTCCGCGCCGTGGACGGCCTCAGCCTGGACATGGAGAAGGGCGAGGTGCTCGCGGTCATCGGCGCCAACGGCGCGGGCAAGTCCACGTTGCTGCGCGCCCTGGCCGGGCTCAATCCCCTGACGTCGGGGAGCATCCACTTCAAGGGGCGCGACATCACCCGCTTCCCCGCGTACAGGCGCGTGCCGGAGGGGATCGCCCTGGTGCCGGAGGGGCGGCGGCTGTTCCGCTCCCTCACGGTAGAGGAGAACCTGCTGACCGGGGCGTACCGCAGGCGTCCCGGCCCCTGGACCGTGGCCCGGGTCTACGAGCTGTTCCCCTGGATGGCCGACCGGCGCAGGCAGAACGCCGCACAGCTGTCAGGCGGCGAGCAGCAGTCGGTGGCCATCGGCAGGGCGCTGCTGTCCAACCCCGACCTCCTGCTCATCGACGAGCTGTCGCTGGGCCTGGCGCCGGTGATCGTACGCCGCATCTACCAGGTGCTTCCGGACATCGTCGCCAGCGGCACCACCGCGCTGATCGTCGAGCAGGACGTCTCCCAGGCCCTGCGGGTGGCAGACAGGGTGCACTGCCTGCTCGAAGGCCGCTCCGTCCTGCACGGACGTCCTCAGGACCTGACCTCGGAACAGGTCGAGCACGCGTATTTCGGGATCGGAGCGGCGCCGGCCGAGACCGCAGGGAAGGGACGAAACTGACATGGGTTGGCTCAACGCCGTTATCCAAGGGCTACTGCTCGGCGGGCTCTACGCGCTGTTCGCGACCGGGTTGTCGGTGATGTTCGGCGTCATGCGGATCGTGAACCTCGCACACGGCGACCTCGCGGTGGTCGCCTCGTTCCTGGCGCTGGCCCTGATCAGCGGAACCGGGCTCCCCCTGTGGGTCGTGCTGGTCGTGACCGTGCCGCTGTTCGCCGTGCTCGGCTATCTCACCCAGCGGGTGCTGCTGCAACGCAGCCTGTCCGCGGGGCCGCTGGCGACTCTGCTGGTCACCTTCGGCCTGTCCATCGTGCTCCAGAACGTCCTGCTGGAGATCTTCTCCGCGGACACCCGCACCCTCGACGGAGGCTCCTTCGCCACGGGCTCGTTCGAGCTTAGCGGCTCGATCTCCGTCGGCTACCTCTCGCTGACGACGTTCCTGCTGGCCTGCCTCGCCCTGGCCGGCATCCAGCTGTTCCTGTCGCGCACCGGCCTTGGCCGGATGCTGCGCGCCTCGTCCGACGACCGGGAGACCGCGAACCTGGTGGGCGCCGACAGCCGGCACGTCTACGGCATCGCGACCGCCATCGCGTTCGCCACCGTCGCGCTGGCCGGCCTGATGTTCGCGATCCGCTCCTCGTTCGACCCCGCGATCGGCCCCTCGCGGCTGATCTTCGCCTTCGAGGCGGTCGTCATCGGCGGTCTCGGGTCGCTGTGGGGGACACTGCTCGGCGGCATGGTCCTCGGCGTCACCCAGTCCCTGGGGGCGCAGATCGACCCCGCGCTGACCCTGCTCGCCGGCCACCTCGTCTTCCTCGCCGTCCTGGCTTTCCGGCCGCAGGGCCTGCTCGCAGGACGGACCGCATGACCATCTCCCAGACGCTGACCGCACGCGCGGCGGTGGCGGTGGACGTGAGCCGCGCCGCCCGTTCCTCCCACCTGTCGGCCGTCGCGATGCTGATCGCCGTCGCGGTGCTCGCGGCGCTCCCGTTCCTGGTGTTCAGCACGGTCACCGACACCCTCGTCAACCTGTTCGTGCTGGTCGCGCTGGCCGGCATGTGGAACCTGCTCGCCGGATTCGGCGGGCTGGTCTCGGTGGGGCAGCAGGCCTACATCGGCATCGGCGCCTACAGCGTCATCGCGCTCGCCGACCTGGGCGTGCAGCCCTACCTCGCGGTGCCGCTGGCCGCGCTCACCTGCGCCGTCTTTGCGCTGCCGACCTCGTGGCTGGCCTTCCGGCTGCGCGGCGACTACTTCGCCGTCGGGACCTGGGTGATCGCCGAGGTATACCGGCTCCTGGTCGTACGGGTGGACAGCCTCGGCGGCGGTAGCGGCAAGGGCCTGACCGGGCTCTCCGGCATCGACCAGGTCCTGCGCGGGGCGCTGACCTACTGGACCGCGCTCGTCCTGGCACTGGCCACGATCGCCGGATGCTACCTGTTGCTGCGGGGCAGGCTCGGCCTGTCGCTCATGGCCGTACGCGACGAGGAGACCGCCGCGAGCTCCGTCGGGATCGACGTACGGCGGGCCAAGCAGGTGGTTTACCTCGTCTCGGCGATCGGTTGCGGCGCGGCCGGCGGGGTCATCACGGTGAGCTCGCTCAGTGTCAACCCCGACGCCATCTTCAGCGTGCAGTGGTCGGCGTACATGATCTTCATTGTCGTCATCGGCGGCATCGGCTCCATCGAAGGTCCCCTGATCGGGGCGGTCGTCTTCTTCGGGCTGCAGCAGCTGCTGTCCGACTACGGCTCCTGGTACCTGGTGCTCCTGGGCGCCATCGGCATCGCGGCGGCGCTCCGGCTCCCGCGGGGGTTGTGGGGGCTGGTGCGTGACAGGACCGGTCTGAGCCTGTTCCCCGTCGGCTACTTCGTCCGGAAGCGGGACACCGATGTCGTCTCCGGTTGAGACGGTCGCTCGTACGGCGACCGTCGCCTCGGCCGCCATCGCCCGCGGTGAGCTGTCGCCCGCCGAGCCGTGGCTCAACGCGTACGCGACGGTGACGGCCGGCGAGGCCCGGGCGTGGGCGTCGGCGCTCGCCACCGACGGCCCGCACGGTAGAGCGGCTGATCCCGCCGCTGCCTTCTCCCAACGTCCCCCCGAGTCTTGAGGAAAGAACGCCATGAAGGTGACCGCCGCCGTCGTCGACGAGCTCCACGAACCGTTCCGCATCGAAGAACTCGATCTCGACGAGCCCGGGCCGGGCGAGGCGCTGGTGAAGATCGTCGCCTCGGGAATCTGCCACACCGACGAGATCACCCGGCACGGGGACCTGCCGATGCCGTTCCCCGGCGTGCTCGGCCACGAGGGAGCCGGGGAGGTCGTGGCCGTGGGCGACGGCGTCACCCGGGTGCGGCCGGGCGACCACGTGGTAATCGGCTGGCCGTCGTGCGGCGCCTGCCGCAACTGCCGCGACGGCGAGCCGCGCTACTGCGCCCGCCTCGGGGAGGCCCTGTGCGGAGGCGGGCGACTGCTCGGCCCGCGCGCCGGGCAGACCGCCCTGCGCCGCCCCGGCGGCTCACCGGTGCACAGCCACTTCTTCGGCCAATCGTCGTTCTCGACCTACTCGCTCACCTGGGCCGACGCCCTGGTCGTGGTCCCCCGGGACGCGCCGCTGGACCTGCTCGGCCCGCTCGCCTGCGGCATCTCGACGGGCGCGGGGGCGGTGTTCAACACGCTGAAGCCCGGCCCGGGATCGAGCCTCGTGGTGTACGGCGTGGGCGCGGTCGGGCTGGCCGCGGTGATGGCCGCCCGGCTCTCCCCGGCCACGACGATCATCGCGGTGGACCGGCATCCGGCCCGCCTCACCCTGGCCGAGGAGTTCGGCGCCACCCACACCGTCCACGTCTCCGAGGCCGACCCGGTGGCGGAGGTGCACCGGATCTGCGGCGGGCCGGCCGACTACGCCATGGAGTGCACCGGCGTCATCCCCGTCGTACGCCAGGCGGCCGACAGCGTGGGAATGCTCGGGACCTGCGTCCTCATCGGCGGCGCGCCGGCGGGCGCGGAGTTCGGCCTCGACCACCTGTCGACGCTGTGGGGCAAGCGGGTCGTCGGCACCCTGGGCGGCAGCGGCCGCAGCGAGACGCTCATCGGCACCCTCGTCGAACTGCATCGCCAGGGACGCTTCCCGTTCGACCGGCTGGTGCGGTTCTACGACCTGACCGACATCGACACAGCACTGCAAGACAGCCGCCAGGGCGACGTGCTCAAGCCCGTCCTGCGCATGAGCCACTGAGGACAACAGGAAAGGACACCCGCTGTGGGACTTCTCGACGACGTCGACTGGCAGGGGAACATCTTCAAGAACGGCATGTGGACCACCGGGCGGGGAGGCGACTACGCGGTCGTCGAACCGGCCACCGGTGAGAAACTCGGCCGGATGGGGCTGGCGACCCCCGAGGACGTCGCCGAGGCGGGGGAGACGGCCACCAGGGCCCAGCGGGAGTGGGCGGCGATGCCGCACACCGCGCGCGCGGCCGTCCTGCGCAGAGCCGGAGACCTGTGGCAGCGCCACGCCGAGGAGATCAGCGACTGGAACATCCGTGAGGTCGGCGCGGTCCCGGGGATGGCCGGGTTCGCGCTACACGTGGCGGCGGAGGAGTGCTACGAGGCGGCCTCGCTGCCGAGCCGGGCGATCGGCGAGGTCCTGCCATCGGAGCAGCCGCGGCTGTCCATGGCGCGGCGGATGCCGGCGGGCGTGGTCGCGGTGATCTCACCGTTCAACGTGCCGATCATTCTCGGCATCCGGTCGGTCGCCCCGGCGCTCGCCCTCGGCAACGCCGTCATCCTCAAGCCGGACCCACGCACCGCAGTCACCGGTGGCACGCTCATGGCGCGCGTCTTCGAGGAGGCCGGCCTGCCGTCCGGTGTCCTGCAGATGCTGCCCGGCCGCGCCGATGTCGGCGAGGCCCTGGTCACCGACCCGAACGTCCGGGTCATCTCGTTCACCGGCTCGACCCCCGTGGGCCGCCGTATCGGCGAGCTGGCGGGGCGGCATCTGAAGCGGGCGCATCTGGAGCTCGGCGGGAACTCCGCGCTGCTGGTGCTCGACGACGCCGACGTGGACGCGGCGGTGAACCTGGCCGCCTGGGGGTCGTTCTTCCACCAGGGGCAGATCTGCATGACGACCGGGCGTCACCTGGTCTCCGCGCGGCTGTACGACGACTTCGTGGAACGGCTCGCGGAGAAGGCCGGCAGGCTTCTGGTGGGCGACCCGAAGTCCGGCGCGGTCGCGCTGGGGCCGGTCATCGACGCGGGACAGCGGGACAAGATCCACCGCATGGTCACGGCGAGCGTGGAACAGGGCGCGAAACCGGTGTCCGGCGGAACGTACGACGACCTCTTCTACCGGCCGACCGTGCTGGCCGACGTCCCCCTCACCGCGCCCGCCTTCGCCGAGGAGGTGTTCGGTCCCGTCGCGCCGGTCACCCGTGTGTCCTCGGCCGAGGAGGCCGCCGAGCTTGCCGCGGCGGGCGAGTACGGGCTCTCGCTGGGCATCGTGACACGTGACGTGATGCACGGGCTTGCCGTCGCGGAACGCATCCCCACCGGCATCGTGCACATCAACGACCAGACCGTGAACGACGAGGCCAACGCGCCATTCGGCGGCGTGCGGGCGTCCGGCACCGGGGCCCGCTTCGGGGGCGCCGCGGCGAACATCGAGGCGTTCACCGAGACCCGCTGGATCACCATGCGCGGCGAGCCCGCGCGCTATCCCTTCTGAGGGCCTTCCCACCACGCGGCCGGCTGGACCCGGGCCGGCCGCGTGCCGCGCCACTGCCTGGCCTCCGGTGGAGGAGTATCCGCCCATTTGGAGGTGATTAGGCCCTTTTGGTGATTTGACTACTTTGCGTTGGGAGCGCCAGCGGAGGATCAGGCATTGCTGACGAGTCAGCGCTCGGGCGCCGGGCGGCGTATGGCGGTGCGGAAGGCGATCGGGGTCGTGCCGGTGCGGTGGTGGAAGTACTTGCTGAAGTTGGTGGGGCTGGAGAAGCCGAGTTGGGCAGCGATGTGGGCGGCCGGTTGGTCGCCGTGCGCCAGCAGACGTTTCGCCTCCAGGATGATGCGGCGGTCGATGAACTCCTTGGCGCCGATGCCGGCGGTGGCCAAGGTGGCGCGGGAGAGGGTCCGCGGCGAGTAGCCCAGTGTCCGGGCGTAGTCCTCCACCTTGTGGCTGCGCGGGAAACCGCGCTCCACCGCGTCGCGGAAGCGCAGGTAGGTCTCCTCCGTCTCCGGGGCGAGGGCGCCGGCGGGTGAGGTCAGGTGGGTCAGGCGCAGCAGCAGTACGGCCAGCAGGTGACGGAGCGCGGCGATGTGCGCCTCCAGGGGCAGCCGTCCCAGGGCGTTGAACTCGTGCCGCAGGTGATCCGTGGCGGCGGTCAGTGCCCGCAGGTCCTCGCCGGTCGCGGTCCACACCGGCGAGGTGTGGACGTCGTCCAGGCGAGCGATGTCGGCGGTGGCCGGATCGGGGAAGTCCGGCTCGAACAAGATCAAGGTGCCCTCGGCCTGGGTCAGGTCACCCCACTGGTGGACCTGCCCGGGCCGGAGCCAGAGCCACATCCCGGGTGTGAGGGCGTAGTCGGTGAAGTCGACGATGTGCCGCAAGGAGCCGCCGGTGAGAGCCAGCAGGTGGTGGAACGCGGGCCGCTGCGGCTGACCCAGGTGTCGCCCGTCGATACGGGTCCGTAGATCGGCCAGCGACATCACCTCGATGGTGGCAGGGGTGCCGACCGGTGCGGCGAAGGCGACCTCGGGGATCCTCCGCCTGGCGACGTGTCGATTTTTCACCATCATCAGTCACCAGCGTACTCACCATCACCTCAGATCAATCCCTAGTTTTGAAGGTGTCACCGCGTATCGGAAATGAACCGGTGACGGCTATAGGCAAGACCGTAAGACAAGCGGGTGGGGGCACGTGCGGTTGGCTTCGGCACCCGCCGCGACCGGTGTCGTGACCTTCATCCGGTACGGGAGTCGCATCCCGTCCCCGGCTGTTCGGGCATCCGGCAGCCCCGATAAGAGCCTCCACCGACGATCGTCAATCCCCCATCGACAGGGAGCACATGTCATGACCACCTCGAACGACGCCAAGGCCATCGTGCTGGCGGCCGCCGACCGGCTGTTCGGTGACAAGGACCCGTCGGCCGTAGACCGCTGGGTCGCCCCCGGCTATGTCCAGCACAGCGCTCTGATCGCCGACGGCCCCGAGGCGCTGCGACAGCTGGTGGCGGACCTGCCTCGGGAGTTCCGCTACGAGGGCGCTCGCGTCATCGCAGACGGTGACCTGGTCGCCCTTCACGGCATCTACCATGGGTTCGGACCTCAGCCGCTGGTCGCCTTCGACATCTTCCGGGTGGAGAACGGCAAGCTCGCCGAGCACTGGGACGCCCTGGCCCCGGTCGCGCCTGCCACGGTCTCCGGCCGGTCCCAGACCGACGGCCCGGCAGAGGTCACCACGCCGGGCACGACCGAGGCCGGCCGCGCTCTGGTCGGCGAGTTCGCCGAAAAGGTTCTCGTCGGCGCCGACTACACGGTGCTGACCGACTAC
>NZ_JBEXUE010000100.1:0-25645 GCF_040614275.1 Streptosporangium sp. NPDC006013 | reverse complement strand
AGGGACAGGTTCCCTTCCAGGACCACCCGCAGGGACAGGTTCCCTTCCAGGACCACCCGCAGGGGCCGGGCGGGTACCCCCAGGGCCAGATGGCGCAGCAGGGTGTCCACCACCCGCAGGATCAGGCTCCGCTGGGCGGCCACGGTTACCCGCAGGAGGCGCCGCCCGCCCAGGTCCCGCAGCCCCCGCAGAACCTCCCCGCGCTTCCGCCCGCGCCCGCGCACGTCTCCGAGGGGTACGGGCAGCAGGCGGCCTCCTACGCGCCGTCCGCGCCGCAGGCGGGCGACGGGCATCCCCAGCCTCCCTACCCGTCGCCCGTCGAGAGCCAGCCGTACGCTCCCCCGCCCGGCGCCTACCCGCAGCCCCCCCAGCAGCCGGAGCCGCAGGGGCAGGGATACGCGCACGTGCCGCAGCCGCCGCAGCCCGTCTCCCAGCCCGTCGCGCAGACCGGGGGCTACACCCCGAGCCCGTACGTCGCGGCCGACGTCCAGCCCCCGGCCGCCAAGCCGTACGAGCCGCCGGCCGCCGCCTATGACCCGCCGGTCTACGCCGCTCCGGTGGATCAGCAGCCCCAGACGGAACCCCGGCTGCCGAGCTATCCGCAGTTCCCCGACTCCCCGGCGTACGGGCAGTCCGAGCCGCAGGGCTTCGGCCAGCAGCCAGACTCTCCGGCGTACGGTCAGGAGTCGCAGCCGGTGAGTTCCGGGCGGCACTCCAGCCCGAGGCTGCCGAGCTATCCGCAGTTCCCCGACTCCCCGGCGTACGGGCAGCCGGAACCGCAGGGCTTCGGCCAGCAAGCCGACTCCTCGGCGTACGGCCTCCGCTCGGAGCAGCGGCAGCCGGACTACGGGCAGGCCGGTCCTCCCGGGTACGGGCAGCCCGAGCCGCAGGGCTTCGGCCAGCAGCCGGACTCTCCGGCGTACGGTCAGGAGCCGCAGCCCGCGGGCTCCGGCTGGCGCTCGGAGTCGCAGGCGCCGGGTTACCCACAGTCCGAGCCGCAGGGCTTCGGGCAGCAGGACTCGCAGCCGTCCGGTTACGGTCACCAGCCCGAGCAGCAGGCCCCCGCGCCCTACCCGCCGGTCGACGGCCGCCAGGGCCAGGCGTTCGACGGCCAGGCGCAGTCCTTCCCGCAGCCTCCGGAGAACTACGGGCAGCCGTTCAGCGGTTACTCGGGCGCGGAGTTCGCCGGGCCGGCCGAGCCGGGCCCGCAGTACTCCGCGCCCGACCCGGTGGACCTCAGGTCACAGCAGATGGCTCAGGCGTACCAGCAGGCGGAGAGCTACCAGCAGCAGGCCCAGGGCACCGAGCCGCAGCTCCGCGTCCCCGAGTACGGCTCCTCCGGCTACGACGGCCCGTTCGGGCATCCGCAGCAGGCGTCCCAGGCCCCTCAGGTTCCGCAGAACCCCCAGGTCCCGCAGGCCCCGTACCAGCCGCAGGGCGGCGGTCACCAGTGGGACCCGCGCTCGGAGGCGACGCTCAGGTTCGACCCGAGCACCTACTCCGGAGACCCGCTGAGCGACCCCGCGCTCGCCGTCAGGACGTGGGACTCGCAGCCGATAGACCCCACCGCGATCTACAAGCCCGAACAACGCCCAGGTCAGGGCATGGATTAGGAAAGCCCGGCTAGAGAGAGGGTGGGCCCCGGTCAGGATCAGAACATGTCCTGGTACGGTTCCGACCGCCGAGAGCACTGAGCCCCTGGCGATCGCGGCGATCACCTGGTGCAATTGCCGTCGTGGCAGGCACACGACCCACAACCGGGGAGAGCAGGTCTTTCCCCGGATACCAGCATGCCGCTTGACGCCACACCGGGCACGCGCGTGTAATTACACACGTGTTGTTACGCCTTTCTCTGGGTGGGTAAGGGGGAGGCGTTCATAGGGGGGCTCCATTTGCGGGCGTGCGGCAGGGAGGTGTGCAGTGGCCGACCTGGTCATCGCACAGGAGAGCATCGCTGAAGAGCAGCTTGGCTGGCAGGAGCGCGCCTTGTGCGCGCAGACCGACCCGGAGGCGTTCTTCCCGGAGAAGGGAGGCTCCACCCGCGAGGCCAAGAAGGTTTGCCGCTCCTGCGAGGTGCGTGCCGAGTGTCTTGAGTACGCGCTGGAACACGACGAGCGGTTTGGAATCTGGGGTGGACTGTCGGAGCGGGAGCGACGGCGGATCAAGCGTGAGGCGGTCTGAGCCGTCCGGGAAGCGGACGGCTGGAAGGCTTGGGCACGCCGAGGTCCGGACGGTCTGGAAATCCAACCACTGAAGAAACGCCGAAGAAGTTCGAGTGGTCTGACAGGAAGCATGTGACGCCCCTCGGGGCGCTTGATGAATATGTCCATGGGGTCACGTGACCGTCGGTCACGTGACCCTTTTTTCGTGCGCGCGACCAGGTGTAAGACATAGTCAGACATAGGGTGCCGTATCGTTGTCGCGCCGATCACCAACACCTCCTGAACACGGGACGTATGTCCATCACCGACTCCCAGCGCCCCCATCGCCCCCACCACACGGTCACCGCGATCGTCGTCTCCCACGACGGCTCCCGCTGGCTGGGGGAGACCCTGGAAGCCCTGCTCCGGCAGACCCGTCCCGTGGACCGGGTCGTCGGGGTCGACAACGGCAGCAGGGACGGCAGCGCCGCGCTGCTGACCGGAGCCCTCGGCTCCAGAGCCGTGCTCACCCTGCCGCGCTCGACCGGTTTCGGCGAGGCCGTCGCCGAGGTACTCGACAGGCTCGGTCCCGGCGGGGGGCAGGAGTGGGTCTGGCTGCTGCACGACGACTGCGCGCCGGACGTCGATGCCCTGCGGATCCTGCTGGAGGCCGCCGAGGCGGATCCCAAGGCGGCGGTGCTCGGCCCCAAGCTCCGGGACTGGCTGGATCGGCGGATCCTGCTGGAGGTCGGCGTCACCGTCGACCGCACCGGCCGCAGGAACACCGGGCTGGAGGCCCGTGAGTTCGACCAGGGGCAGTACGACGGGATCAGGGACGTGCTCTCGGTCTCGACCGCGGGCATGCTGATCCGCAGGGATGTCTGGGACGAGGTCGGCGGTCTCGATCCGGCTCTGCCGCTCTTCCGTGACGACCTCGACCTGTGCTGGCGGGTCAGGGCCGTCGGATACCGCGTGCAGAACGTCACCCGGGCGGTCGCCTGGCACGCCGAGGCCGCCGCCAGGCGGCGTCGCCGGATCACCGCCAGCGGTGACCACCCCCGCCGCCTGGACCGGCGTAACGCCCTCTTCGTCGTCATGGCGAATCTGCCGCTGAGACCGCTGCTGTGGGCGCTGGTACGCAACGCGTTCGGCTCCATCTTCCGCACGGTGCTGTTCCTGGTGGCCAAGCAGCCCGCCAACGCGCTGGACGAGTTCCTCGCGTTCGGCTCGGTGTTCGGCCATCCCATTCGGATGATCAAGGCTCGGCGGGTGCGGGCCAAGGGGCGTAGGCAGGGGTACACGGCGATCAGCCGGTTGCTCACCCCACCCGGTGCCGGCTACCGGCGGCTCGTCGACCGGGCCCAGAACTACCTGGCCGGGGGCGGGTTCGTGGAGTCCGAGGGGCGCCACCACGCGGTGGCCGCCTCGCCGCACCCGCAGCAGGAGGACGGCGAGGAACTGCTCACCGACGCCGGCGTGATGCAGCGTGTCTTCGGCAACCCGGGTGTCCTGCTCTTCCTGGCGCTCGCCCTGGTCACGCTGATCGCCGAGCGTGCCCTTACCGGCGGCGCCAGGCTGGGCGGCGGCGCGCTCGTCCCGGTGATCGGCGGAGCCTCCGACCTGTGGGATCTCTACCGTGAGAGCTACCACCAGACGGGCCTGGGCACCGACGCGTGGGCTCCGCCGTACGTGGCGGTGCTGGCCGTGCTCTCCACGGTGCTGTTCGGCAAGACGTGGCTCGCGGTCTCGCTGCTGCTGCTCGGCTGCGTGCCGCTGGCGGGGATCTCCGCGTACGCGGCCACCCGGTCGATGATCCCGGGCCGCTGGACCCGGGTCTGGCTGGCCTCCTCCTACGCCCTCCTGCCGGTGGCCACCGGCGCGGTCGCCGCGGGCCGGCTCGGCACCGCGGTGGTCTTCGTGCTGCTTCCCGTCTACGCGGCGCTCGCCACCACGGTGCTCGCCGGGGAGCGGCGCCGTGCCCGCCGCGCCGCCTGGGGACTGGGGCTCCTGCTGGCCGTCGGCACCGCCTTCGCCCCGCTGGTCTACCCGCTGACCGGGATCCTCGGCGCGCTGGCGGCGCTGGCCTTCCCGCGCCGGGGCGTCGCCGTCTCGATGCTCGTGGCGTTCGCCGTGCCCGTGGTCCTGCTGTTCCCCTGGCTGGCCCAGCTGGTCGCGGATCCCAAGCGGCTGCTGCTGGAGGCCGGACTGCACCAGCCCGCGCTGGTCGACCCCGGACTGCCCGCGCAGTCGTTGCTGCTGCTCAGCCCGGGCGGGCCCGGCATGCCGCCACTCTGGGTGACCGGTGGTCTCATCGCCGCCTGCCTGCTCGCGCTGCTGATGCGCCGCAACCGGATGGTCATCGCGGTCGGCTGGGGCGTCGCCCTCTTCGGCGTGCTGGTGGCCATCCTGGTCAGCAGGACCCCCGTCACCTCGATCAACGGCGATGTCGAGGCCCCCGCGTGGCCTGGTGTGCCACTGGCCTTCGCGGCCACCGGCATGCTCGTGGTGGCCGCGCTCACCGCCGACCGGGTCGTGGAGTTCCGGGCGGCCGGCGGGCTGCGCAGGCTCGCCGCGCTCGGGGTCGTGCTGGTCGCGTTCTCCACGCCGCTGCTCGCCGCGGGCATGTGGATCGTCGAGGGCGTGAACGGCCCGATCCGCGGAACCGTACGCGACGTCATGCCCGCCCTCGCGGCGGTCAACTCCGCCGGTGGCGAGCGGACCCTGCTGCTGCGCACCTCGCCGAACGGTCTGCTCTTCACGGTGCTGCGCGGGCGCACCCCGGTGATCGGCGAGGCCGACATCCCCGTGCCCGAGGGGCCCAGGGAACGGGTCCGCGTCGCCACGGCCGGGCTGGTGTCCGGCAGGGGCGGCGACGACGCCCGGGTGCTGGCGGCGCACGGTGTCCGGTTCGTCGTGGTGACCGCGCCCGTCGACGCGGCGATCAGCGCCGCCCTCGACTCGCAGCCTTCGCTGGCGAGGATGAGCCTGTCCCGCTCGGTCGGCGTGTGGCGGCTGACCCAGCCGATCGCCGTTCCCGTCACCCCGCCCGGCGACCCCTGGCACAGCCGCTGGCTGTGGATTCAGGCCGCGCTGGTGCTGGTCGTCCTGGTGCTGGCCGCGCCCGGCTCGCGTACCGAGTCCGACCAGCCCGCCACCCCACAGGACCTGCCCGAGTCCCGTAGAGAGCTGGCCCCCCGGTGAAATCCCTGATCGAGAACCGGTTCAGCCTGCTGGTGCTGGTCTTGGTGGCCCTGCTCGCCCTGTACGGGGTGGCCTCCGCCACCCAGCCGCAGGCGGTCGCCACCCCCACGCCACAGGCTCAGAAGGTTCCCGTCGCCTCGGTGACGACGGTCTGCCCATCGCCCGGCGACACCTCCGTCGCCGTGGTGGCGCCGCCGGGCAGCCGGGCGCAGGGGGCCGCGGCACTGGTCACCGGCGACAAGACCCTCGCCACCCTCGACACCCCCGGCCGTCTCTGGCATGAGAAGGTCCCCGCCTCGTCGCCGCCCCTTGTCATCACGGCCACCGGGAGCATGGCGGCGGGCCTGGAGGTGGCGCAGACCCGCAAGGAGAAGTCGGGCAGGCAGCGAGGGCTGGCCGGGGTGCGCTGCACCGAGCCGGTGGCGAGCACCTGGCTGGTCGGCCCGGGACCGGCCGCGGCCGAGGTCACGCTCTACCTGACCAACGCCGACCTCGCCCCGGCCATCGCGGAGATCATGGTCTATTCGGGCGAGGGTCCCGTGGTCGCCGACAGCGGTGGTGTGTTCACCCTGAAACCCGGTGAGAACCGTTCGATCAAGGTCGGGGATCTCGCGCCCACGGCGCTCGTCCTGGCGATCCAGGTGCGCACCAGCTCCGGGCGGGTCACCGCCGCGGCCAGGGCGATCATGAACGGCGGGCGCGGCGTCGACTGGTTGCCCGTCTCCGCGGCCCCCGCCACCCGCGTCGTCGTGCCGGGCATCCCCGGCGGCGGCGGGAAACGCGAGCTGCTCGTCGCCTCCGACGCCGAGGTCGACACGCTGGTCGAGGTCAGGGCGCTCACCCCCGACGGGACGTACGCGCTCAAGGGCCGCGAGCTCGTCGAGGTGCCCGCCGGTTCCGTCGCCACCCTCGACCTGTCCACCGGGATCGGCGGCCAGCCGTCCGCGCTGGTGCTCACCTCGGAGACCCCGATCGTCGCGGGACTCGTCGCCACCGGCACCGGGGCGAAGGCCGACGTGGCCTTCACCGCCGGGGCGGACCCCGTCGACCTGGGAAGCGTCGTCGCCGACAACCGTACGGGAGGCAAGGTGACCTCCCGGCTGCTGCTGACCGCGCCGGACACCGCGGGCAAGGTGAGCGTGCAGGTGGTTCCGCGCAAGGGCGAGCCGGGTGAGCCGTTCCAGGTGGACATCTCCGCCTCGCGTACCAAGCAGGTCAAACTGCCCAAGGTGGACGGGGCCTTCGCGGTGGTCGTGCAGCCGATGCCCGGCTCGGGGCCGGTCTACGGCGGGCGCGTCATGGACGAGCGGCTCAAGGGCGGGTTGGCGCTGACCGTGCAGCCACTGGCCGCGGCCCGGATGTGGGCGCTGATCCCGCCGATCGCGGAGTCCGCCGCGACGGTCCTGCCCTGAGAGGCGGTTTGGATGGGTCAGTCGTGGTCGTCGAAGCCGGGGTCGATCGATTCCGGAGAGAGCCCGAGCAGGCCCGCGACCTGCTCGACCACCGCCTCGTGCACCATCGCGCCGAGGTGGTCACGATCGCGGGACCGGCTCTCCAGGGGGCGACGGTAAATGATCACAACGGCCGGGCGGTTCCCGTCGGCGGGCTTGGCCCGCCCGAACGGGATCGGGTCGCCGGTCAGCAGCCCGGGGCCGTCGCCCAGCTCGCTGATCGGCGGGACCTCCTCGACCGCGAACTCCACGGCCGCCAGCTGCTTGGCCCATCGGGGCTTGAGCCGGTCGACGGCGTCCAGGACGAGATCGTCGAACCGCTCACTGCGGGACTTGGCGATCGGCACGTGCGAGGGCGCGAGCGGACCGCGCAGGCCGCGGCCGTGCCTGTCGCGCCTGCGGGGAGAACGAGGTCTGCCGGGTGCCGGGCTCACGGCCCCAGCTTAGACGTGACCCGAGCGGGGGCGGGAGTGCCGGTGACGGAAGGTGTCGTATCGAGTGCGTGGGGCGGGAGTGCCGGTGGGAGTGTCAATGACGGGGGGCGGTGTGCCGAATGTGGGACCGGGGAGGCCGTGTGGCGGGAGCGCGGAGGAGGGGCGTAAGCCATACAGGCGGGTGGAAGCCGGGACACGTGTCCGAATTGTGGCGACACGCTCGTTAAGAGCGCTCAGATAGTGGCGCCCCGGACGCTTACCGGATACGGTCCCACCGTGAGCCCCGTCCGCCGCTGTTCCCGCACCGCGTGCAGTCAGCCTGCCGTTTTCACGCTCACGTACGTCTACGCCGATTCGACCGCTGTTCTCGGGCCCTTGGCGACGTACGCCGAGCCGCACTGTTACGACCTGTGTGCCGAGCACGCCGAGCGGCTCACCGCCCCCCGCGGTTGGGAGGTGGTCCGCCTGCCGACCGACGGCGCCACACCGAGTACGGACGACCTGGAGGCCCTCGCCAACGCGGTCCGCGAGGCCGCGAGACCCGCCCCCAGCGGCGGCACCGAGCCGGTCGGCCAGGGCGTCGAGGTCGGGCGCCGGGGTCATCTGCGGGTGCTCCGCTCCGCTCAGCCCCAGCGCGACCGCTGACCCTACTAGGCTGGGGAGCAAGAGCTGCTCGGATATGAGTGTGCGCCGTTATGCTCTGGCATGCTTGGGAGAGTGGTACGGCCGGTTGGCCGTGGCCTTGCCGTAGCCGGCGAGGGTTTTGGTCTCCTGAAGCGTTGATCGTGCTCACGGTCGGGTCGCCCAGGGTTGCGGGGAGACTTTAAACGCTCGTGGAGCCGGTGTAAGGCCGGGCCGCAAGGTCAGGCGGTCGGCGGTGAAGCGAGAACTCCCGCGAGGGAGAACGTTCGCGTCGTAAGGCGCGGACTGCCCGACAATGCGCTGACCAGCGCTAACTGGAAGGCAACGGCAGCGGACACGACGCAGAGGGCGGAGCTGGAGTGGGCGACCTTGTCAAGATCTTCAAAGCGTACGACGTTCGTGGCGTCGTGCCGGACGAACTCGACGAGGAGACCGCCGAGGCGGTCGGCGCGGCCTTCGTGGAAGTGACCGGGGCCGCGACCGCAGTGGTGGCACACGACATGCGCGAGTCGTCGGCGCCTCTGGCGGCGGCCTTCACCAGGGGGGCCACCTCGCGGGGGGCCGACGTGATCCACGCCGGGCTGGGCTCCACGGACCTGCTCTACTACGCGAGTGGCAGCCTCGGCCTGCCCGGGGTGATGTTCACGGCCAGCCACAACCCGGCCCGCTACAACGGCATGAAGATGTGCAGGGCCGGCGCCGTGCCGATCGGCGGAGAGACCGGGCTCATCGAGATCCGTGACCGGGCCGCCGCGATCCTGGCGTCGGGCGGCCTCGGCGGCCAGGGGGGCGGGACGCTCTCCGAGCGCGACCTGCTGCGTGGCTACGCCGACCACCTGCGCGGCCTGGTCGACCTTTCCGGCATCCGGCCGCTGCGGGTCGTGGTCGACGCGGGGAACGGGATGGGTGGGCACACGGTCCCGACGGTCTTCGAGGGGCTGCCCATCGAGCTGACCGCCCTCTACTTCGAGCTCGACGGCACCTTCCCCAACCACGAGGCCAACCCCATCGAGCCGGACAACCTGCGCGACCTGCAGAAGGCGGTGCTCGATGTGGGCGCCGACATCGGACTGGCCTTCGACGGTGACGCCGACCGTTGCTGGGTGGTCGACGAGCGTGGCGAATCGGTCTCGCCGTCCACGATCACCGCGCTGGTCGCCGCCCGCGAGCTGGTCAAGCACCCCGGCGCCGTGATCATCCACAACCTGATCACCTCCAGGGGCGTTCCGGAGATCGTCACCGAACTCGGCGGCCGGCCGGTCCGCACCCGCGTGGGTCACTCGTTCATCAAGGCCGAGATGGCCGAGACCGGCGCGGTCTTCGGCGGCGAGCACTCCGCCCACTACTACTTCAGGGACTTCTGGTTCGCCGACTCCGGCATGCTGGCCGCGCTGCACGTGCTGGCCGCGCTGGGCGAGCAGGCGAAGCCACTCTCGGAGATCCTGGCCGAATACACCCGCTACGCGGCCTCAGAGGAGATCAACAGTACGGTCGCCGACCAGGCCGCGGCGACGGAGCGGGTTCGCGAGACGTTCGCCGCCCGCGACGGCGTCACCTTCGACGAGCTGGACGGCCTGACCGTCTCCGGCCCAGGATGGTGGTTCAACCTCCGTCCGTCCAACACAGAGCCGCTGCTCAGGCTGAACGCCGAGGCGGCAGACGAGATTCAGATGGCAGCGATCAGGGACGAGGTCCTTGCTGTCGTGAGGAGCTGAACGAGTGAAGATCGACGACTGGTTGCTGGAGATCCTGGCCTGCCCCAACTGCAAGTCCCCGCTGCGAGCCGAGCCCGAGGTGGACGAGTTGTCCTGCACCTCCGCCTCCTGCGGCCTGGTCTACCCGGTCCGGGACGACATCCCGGTCCTGCTGGTCGACGAGGCCCGGAAGTCGTGAACTGGGAGTCCGATCGGCTCGACGACGGGAAACAGCTGGCCGACGGTGACCCGTCGGGCATGCTGCGGGCGGTGGCCGACTCGGCCGCGCAGGTCCGCACCTCTCACCGGGTCGCCATGGAGTCGGGCCTGTCCTCACTCGCCGAGGACGGCCGGCCCCGGGCGATCGTGGTCGCCGGTGTGGGCGGTTCCGGCATCGCCGGCGACGTCCTCAACGTGGTGTGCGGCCACGGTGCCCCGCTGCCGATCGTGACGGTCAGGTCCTACCGGCTGCCCGGCTGGATCGGCGCGACCGATCTGGTGATCGCGGTGTCGCGCTCCGGTAGAGCCGAGGAGACGCTCACGGTGGCCGCCGAGGCGGTCCGCCGCGGTTGCCGCCTGCTCGCCGTCGGCGCCCCCGAGTCGCCGCTCCACGCGATCGCCAGGCAGGCGGGAGCGCCGTTCGTGCCCGTCACGGACGGCGGCCGGCCGCGTGCCTCGCTGTGGGCGCTGTCGGTCCCGCTGGTCGCCGCCGCCGCCCGGCTCGGCCTGGTCGAGGCGGGCGAGCAGGTGTTCGAGGGGGTGGCCAAGCGCCTTGAGGACCTCGCGCACCGCTGCCGCCCGACGAGCGAATCGTTCATCAATCCCGGCAAGTCGCTCGCCATGGAGATCGCCGAGACCGTGCCGATGATCTGGGGGTCCTCCCCGGTGGCGGCCGTCGCGGCCCGCTGGTGGGCCTACCAGCTCAACATGAACGGTAAATATCCGGCGATGTGGGGAGAGCTCCCCGAGGTCGGCCACAACCAGGTGGCCGCCCTCGACGGCCCGCTCGCCCACCGCGACATCTTCGCCGACGAGAGTGGCAGGTCGCTCCGGCTGTTCGTGCTGCGCGACGTGGAGGAGCACTCCCGGGTCGTACGGCACCGGGAGGCGTCGGTGCGTCTGGCGGAGGATCGCGGCGTTCCGGTCACGCAGATCGCCGCCGAGGGGGAGCACCCGCTGGAGCGGCTCGCCGCGCTGATCGCACTCGGAGACTTCGCGAGTACCTACCTCGCTCTCGGGTACGGGATCGACCCGACCACTGTGTCGGCGATCACAGAGGTCAGGGCGAGGATTTCACAATAGGATCCTGTCTCATCTCTTTACCAGAACAATGAGCTGAGCGGAGGCTGCCGTGAGCGCGGGCGGCGGTACCAAGGCAATCATCGCGGCGTTGGCCGCCAATCTGTCGATCGCGGTGGCCAAATTCGTGGCGGCCTTCTTCACGGGGTCGTCATCCATGCTGGCCGAGGGGGTCCACTCGGTGGCCGACTCGGGCAATCAGGCGCTGCTGCTCCTCGGCGGCAAGCGCGCGCAGCGCGCGCGCACGCCCCAGCATCCCTTCGGGTACGGCAGGGAGCGCTACTTCTACGCCTTCGTGGTGGCGGTCGTGCTGTTCACCATCGGCGCGGTGTTCTCGCTCTACGAGGGCTGGCACAAGATCTCCGCTCCGGAGGAGCTCAACTCCCCGATATGGGCCTTCGGCGTGCTGATCTTCGCGATCATCGCCGAGGCGTTCTCGTTCAGGACGGCGATCATCGAGTCCAACGCGGTCCGGGGAGACCAGTCGTGGGTGCAGTTCATCCGCCGCTCCAAGTCGCCCGAGCTGCCGGTCATCGTGCTTGAGGACCTGGGCGCGCTGCTCGGCCTGCTCTTCGCGCTCTTCGGCGTGACGATGGCCGTGGTGACCGGCAACCCCGTCTGGGACGGCATCGGCACCCTGATGATCGGTGTCCTGCTGGCCATCATCGCGGTCATCCTGGCGGTCGAGACCAAGTCGCTGCTGATCGGCGAGGGCGCGGGCCCCGAGGTCGAGACACGCATCGCGGAGGCCCTGGAGAGCGCGCCCGAGGTGACCCGGGTCATCCACATGCGCACGCTCCACCTGGGCCCGGAGGAGATCCTGGTCGCCGCCAAGATCGCGGTGGAGCACGACGACACGGCCGCAGAGGTGGCCCGGGGCATCGACGAGGCCGAGCAGCGCGTCCGCACCGCCGTTCCCGAGGCCCGCGTCATCTACCTGGAGCCCGACCTGGACAGATCCAGGGTCAACGGCTCAGTCTGAATCCGGACGAGACAGCTGGGGGCGCTGGAGCAACCGCAGCGCCTTCTCCTTCTCGAAGTCCAGGGCCCTGCGGGGCGCCTGGAGACGGCCGATCCGCAGGCCCAGGTCCCGTACGGCCTGGGCGACCGCGGGCTCGCTCAGCGTTCGCAGCGCGAAGGCCAGCTCGGCGGGGGAGATGTCGAACCGTTTCTCCAGCTCGACGCTCTGGGCGACGGCGGAGAGCTCCTCGGGGCCGAACCGCCGGTGCGCGCCCTGGTTCCTGATCTCCGGGAGCAGGCCGAGTGCCTCGCGGTAGCGGAGCATCCGGGGGGACATACCGAGCCTCCTGGCGGCCTCGGTGATCCGCATCGCCGCCCCCTCTCCGCAGATTTTCGGGAAAGCTTACATTCTTGTGTCAGGTTACCCGCTCAGAAGGTGCGCGAAGGCTCCCCGGCCGCCTAAACTCGCAACCGTCGACTTTTCCGGTGGAGTGGTGAGCCCGGCCCGAGAGCGAAGCGTGATCGCGAGACGAGCGCGATCGGCGAGGGTGTGAGGCAGACGCCGCCCATCAACCAGAGGGGTAACCACACATGGACTTCAAGGTCGCCGACCTTTCCCTTGCGGCCTTCGGGCGCAGGGAGATCCAGCTCGCCGAGCACGAGATGCCGGGTCTGATGGCCGTCCGCGAGGAGTACGCCAAGGCCCAGCCGCTGGCCGGGGCGAAGATCATGGGCTCGCTGCACATGACCATCCAGACCGCCGTGCTCATCGAGACCCTGGTCGCGCTCGGCGCGGAGGTTCGCTGGGTGAGCTGCAACATCTTCTCCACCCAGGACCACGCCGCCGCCGCCGTGGTCGTCGGCCCCGAGGGCACCACCGAGGACCCCAAGGGCGTCCCGGTCTTCGCCTGGAAGGGCGAGACGCTGGAGGAGTACTGGTGGTGCACCGAGCAGGCCCTGGCGTGGCCCGGCGGTGACGGCCCCAACATGATCCTCGACGACGGCGGCGACGCCACCCTGCTCGTCCACAAGGGCGCCGAGTACGAGAAGGCCGGCGCCGTGCCCAGCACGGGAGAGGACGACCCGGAGGAGTGGGGCATCATCCTCGACCTGCTCCGCCGCACGGTCACCGACGAGGGCCGCTGGACCCAGGTCGCCTCGCGCATCAAGGGCGTCACCGAGGAGACCACCACCGGTGTGCACCGCCTGTACGAGATGTTCAAGGCCGGCACGCTGCTCTTCCCGGCGATCAACGTCAACGACTCGGTGACCAAGTCCAAGTTCGACAACAAGTACGGCTGCCGTCACTCGGTGCTCGACGGCCTCAACCGCGCCACCGACGTGCTGATCGGTGGCAAGGTGGCGGTCATCGCCGGCTACGGCGACGTCGGCAAGGGTTGTGCCGAGGCGCTCAAGGGCCAGGGGGCCCGGGTCATCATCACCGAGATCGACCCGATCTGCGCGCTTCAGGCCGCCATGGATGGCTTCCAGGTCACCACGCTGGACGAGGTCGTCGGCATCGCCGACATCTTCGTCACCACGACCGGCAACTTCAACATCATCACGGCCGACCACATGGCCCAGATGAAGCACAACGCGATCGTGTCCAACATCGGTCACTTCGACAACGAGATCGACATGGCCGGTTTGGCCAGGATTCCCGGTATCGAGAAGACCGAGGTCAAGCCGCAGGTCCACACCTGGCGCTTCCCCGACGGCAAGCAGATCATCGTGCTCGCCGAGGGCCGCCTGATGAACCTGGGCTGCGCCACCGGTCACCCCTCGTTCGTCATGTCCAACTCCTTCACCAACCAGGTGATCGCGCAGATCGAGCTGTTCAGCAAGACCGACGACTACCCGATCGGCGTCTACGTGCTGCCCAAGCACCTGGACGAGAAGGTCGCCCGCCTCCACCTCGACGCCCTGGGGGTGAAGCTCACCAAGCTCACCAAGGCCCAGGCCGAGTACATCGGCGTGGACGTCGAGGGTCCCTACAAGCCCGAGCACTACCGTTACTGACACCTGCGGTTGAGTCTCATCGGCCCCCGCGGTTTCGCGGGGGCCTTCGGGCAATCTGGCGGGCGATCTGGGGAGAGACGTGGACAGCGCTCTGGTGGCCGCGGGTGAGCGGAGGATCGGGTGGGCGGCGCGGGCGATGCCGGTGCTCACCGCCCTCGGTGAGCGGTTCGCCGCCGAGCGGCCGCTGGAAGGGCTGCGGATCGCCGCGTGCCTGCACGTCACCGCCGAGACCGCCGTGCTCATGGGCACGCTCAGGGCGGGCGGGGCTGAGATCGCCCTGGCCGCGTCGAACCCCCTGTCCACCCAGGACGACGTCGCCGAGGCGCTTCGTGACTACGGCGTCGTCGTGCACGCGCGGGCGGGGGTCACCAGGGACGTCTACTACCAGCACATCCACCAGGCGCTCGACATCGTCCCCGACATCGTTCTGGACGACGGCTGCGACCTGGTCAACATCCTGCACACCGAGCGGACCGAGCTGCTGCGGACGGTGTCCGGGGGGTGCGAGGAGACCACCACCGGCATCATCCGGCTCCGCCAGATGGCCGCGGAGGGGGCACTGAGGTTCCCCGTGGTGGCGGTCAACGACACGCGGACGAAGCGGATGTTCGACAACCGGTACGGCACCGGCCAGTCGACCATGGACGGCATCATGCGCGCCACGAACACGCTGCTCGCGGGTAAGACCGTGGTGGTCGCCGGTTTCGGCTACTGCGGCCGGGGCGTCGCCGAGCGGGCCAGGGGCCTGGGCGCGCGGGTGGTGGTGACCGAGATCGACCCGGTCAAGGCGCTGGACGCCCTGCTGCAGGGCTACGACGTACGGTCGATGGCGGCGGCCGCCCGCGCCGGGGACGTGTTCGTCACGGTCACCGGAAACCGCGACGTGATCAGGGGCGAGCACCTGGCGGAGATGAAGGACGGCGCGATCCTCGCCAATGCCGGACACTTCGACGTCGAGATCGACGTCCGCGCCCTGGACGGCCTGGCCCAGGAGATCCACCGGGGGGTACGCCCCAACACCGACGAGTACGTTCTCGCGGACGGTCGCAGGATCCTGCTGCTCGCCGAGGGCCGCCTGGTGAACCTGACGGCCGCCGAGGGGCATCCCGCCGCGGTCATGGACATGTCCTTCTCCGCGCAGGCGCTCTCGGTGGCCTGGCTGGCCCGTGAGCGGGTGCGGCTGGAGCCGGGGGTCTACGACGTGCCGGGGGAGGTCGACGTGGAGGTGGCGCGGCTCAAGCTGGCCGCGGCCGGGATCGAGACGGACGAGCTCACCTCCGAGCAGGAGGAGTATCTCCACTCGTGGCGGCTCGGCTCGTAGTCACGCCCGCACCCCGGCCCGCGATCCACGCGTCACCCTGAACGGGCGAGCGGGCCGCGCAGGGGGATCCCCGCCGGCGACTCCGCTCGCCCTGGGGTGTCCCGCGTCGGATGACGACATCGGACGCCGACCGACGGCGGTCGGCCAACGGAGTCGTTCAGAGCTCGGCCTGCATCTCCCGCATCCTGCGGATCTCGGCACTCTGGGTGACCGAGACGTCGTTGGCCAGCTCCTCGATCCGCACGTGTGAGCCGGAGGTCAGGACCTGCTCGGACATCGTGATGGCGCCCTGGTGGTGCGCGGTCATGAGCTGGAGGAAGAGCCGGTCGAAATCCTTGCCCGAGGCGGCCTTGAGCGCCTCCATCTGCTCAGGCGTGGCCATGCCGGGCATGTCGCCGTGCCCGGCATGGTGTTCGGGAACCCGCTGACCCTGCTGCTGGAGCCAGGTGGTCATGAACTGGATCTCCGGCCCCTGCGCGTCCTTGATCCGGGAGGCCAGGCCCTTCAGCTTGGTGTGCTCGGACCGGGTCGGGGCCAGGGCGGACATGTCGAGGGCCTGACGGTGGTGAACGATCATGTCCTGGACGTACTTCACGTCGGCCGCGTTGGCGGTGGGCAGGGGCACGAGCGTGGCGGCCTCACTCGGGTCGACGGTCCTGGCGACCTCACCCGGCCTGCCCGGGGCGATCACCGGCGCCGAGGCCTGGGCCTGGGGGGCCGCGGACGGTTCCGGCTCCGAGGTGCACGCGCTGAGAGACAGTGCGGCGATCACAGCGATGAGCGCGACGCGCACCCGGCCTCCTTGGTGAATGTCCATTGACGTCCTTCCACGGCCGGAAAGCCGGGGATCTCAGCTTCCGGCCTGCCGGTTGGATCTGTCGGTCCGCAGGCCGGGAACGCCCGAAGCCCGCACGCGAACACGGCACACCCTGTCCCGTCTGGAACGCCATGTCCAACGTGGCTGCCACGGAACGCCCCAACCCTAACCGGTCGGGCCGATATGACGAGAGGGGGCCCCGCACCGAAGATGCGGGGTATTTCGGGCTGTATGTCCAATGCCGCAAGACCGTAACCCCTCCCGGGGCGGTCCGTAAAGGCCGCATGTCGAAAACAGTTGCTGACACTGTGACGGCTTGCCTGACCGACCGTGCAGGATGAACGATTTAGACATTTATGCACGCTTTATCAGTGCATGTAGCTAGGAGGTTCACGAGTGTCCACCCCCTCTGGGAAGGGCCTGACCGGCCGTTTCCTGTTCGTGGCCGGGGTCGCCGTCGCCACGGTGCTGGCCGCGGTACCCGCGCAGGCCGCCGACATCCCGGCGCCCGGCGAGATCGCCAAGAGCGCGAACATCGAGCACGTCACCAACGTGCCCAAGCCCGCCAACCTGACGGACATCAACACCGACATGGCGTTCCAGGGCGACTACGCCTTCGTCGGTAACTACAGCGGCTTCTCGATCTACGACATCAAGAAGCCGAACGAGACCTCGCTGGTCAGCTCGGTGGTCTGCCCCGGCGGCCAGATGGACCTGGCCATCGAGGGCGACCTGCTCTTCGCCGCGGTCGACTCCTCGCGCAACAACGACTCCTGCAGCAGCGTCGGCCAGAGCGCCGCGATCAAGGAGTCGTGGGAGGGCGTCCGGATCTTCGACGTCAGCGACAAGCAGAACCCCAAGTACGTCAAGTCGGTCGAGACCAACTGTGGCTCGCACACCCTGACTCTCGTCCCCGGCAAGGGCAGGGACAAGAAGAACGTCTACGTCTACGTCTCCTCCTACAGCCCGAGCGCGTCGTTCCCGGACTGCCAGCCGCCGCACGACAAGATCTCGATCATCAAGGTGCCGGTGAAGAACCCGACGGCCGCCGAGGTCGTCGCCACGCCGGTTCTGTTCCCGGACGGTGGTAACCCCGGCGAGAGCCTGCCGTACCCCTACCGCACCTCGGCGACGAGCGGCTGCCACGACATCACCGCCTACCCGGAGAAGGACATCGCGGCCGGCGCCTGCATGGGCGAGGGCATCCTGATGGACATCTCCAACCCGGTCGACCCGAAGGTCACCGCCACGGTCCGGGACGACGAGAACTTCGCGTTCTGGCACTCGGCGACCTTCAACAACGAGGGCACCAAGGTCGTCTTCACCGACGAGCTCGGCGGCGGCAGCGCGGCCACCTGCAACGAGGCGATCGGCCCGAACCGCGGCGCCAACGCCTACTACGACATCGAGGGCGGCCAGTTCGCCTTCAAGAGCTACTTCAAGATCCCCCGCCACCAGGACGACACCGAGAACTGTGTCGCGCACAACGGCTCGCTGATCCCGGTCAAGGGCAAGGACATCATGGTCCAGGCCTGGTACCAGGGTGGCATCTCGGTCGTGGACTTCACCGACTCGGCCAACGCCAAGGAGATCGCCTTCTTCGAGCGCGGCCCCGACAGCGCCCACAGGCTCAGCGGTGGCTTCTGGTCCGCGTACTACTACAACGGCCACATCTACGGCAGCGACTTCAACCTTGGTCTTGACGTTCTGAAGATCAATGACAAGCTCACGGACAAGGCCGCCAAGGTCAAGTTCAAGGACCTGAACCCGCAGACCCAGGGTTCCTACCAGCCCGACAACAAGGGGCACTGACCTCTGACGTGATGGCCCCCGGGCACCCGTCGGGTGCCCGGGGGCCATCACCCGTGACGGGGTGGAGCGCCGGGGCGAATCGCGAAAAGGAGGTAGAGCGTAAACTTTTTCAGGGCCTCAGTAAAGAGGTTGAATCATATTTTATTGTGACAAAGTCATGCCTTGTTGACCCGGGTGTCAGTGCGGACAATTTGCTAATTTATGCATGCCTTATGTCCGTTCCAAGGAGGCACCCGAGTGTTCGCTCCACGAAGGACCGTCAGGGCGTTGGTCGTGGCGGCGACGGCCGTCGCGATGCTGATGACCACGGTCTCCGCGCAGGCCGCCGACATTCCCCCGCCCGGCGAGGTCGTCACCAGTCCCAACGTGACGCACGTGGCCACCCTGCCCAAGCTTCCCGGCCTTGAGACCACCGTCAACAGCGACATCGCCTTCCAGGGTGACTACGCCTACGTCGGCAACTACGGCGGTTTCTCGATCTACGACATCAGGAACCCGAAGCGGGCCAAGCTGGTCAGCGGCGTGCTGTGCCCCGGTTCCCAGATGGACGTCTCCGTCTACGGCGACCTGTTGTTCGGCGCGGTCGACAACTCCCGCAGCGACGACTCCTGTAACAGCGTCGGTCAGGGCGCCGACATCAAGGAGTCGTGGGAAGGGGTTCGAATCTTCGACATCAGCGACAAGAAGAACCCCAAGTACATCAAGGCGGTGGAAACCGCCTGTGGCTCGCACACCCTGACGCTGGTTCCCGGCAAGGGCAGGGACAAGAAGAACGTCTACCTGTACGTCTCCTCCTACGCCCCGAGCGACTCGTTCCCCGACTGCCTGCCGCCGCACGACAAGATCTCGATCATCAAGGTGCCGCTGCGCAAGCCGACCGACGCGGCCGTGGTCAGCACGCCGGTCGTCTTCCCCGACGGCGGCAACGAGACGCAGCCCGGCCTGCTGCGCCCGACCAGTGGCTGCCACGACATCACCGTCTACGCGGAGAAGGACATCGCGGCCGGAGCCTGCATGGGGGACGGCGTCCTGTTCGACATCTCCGACCGGGAGAACCCGGTGGTCACCGCGCGGACCACCGACCCGAACTTCGCGTTCTGGCACTCGGCGACGTTCAACAACAGGGGCACCAAGGTCATCTTCACCGACGAGCTCGGCGGCGGTGGCGCGGCCACCTGCAACGAGGCGGTCGGCCCGAACCGCGGCGCCGACGCCATCTACGACATCGTCCGCGGCAAGCTGGTCTTCAGGAGCTACTTCAAGATCGGCCGCTACCAGGCCGACACCGAGAACTGTGTCGCGCACAACGGCTCGCTGATCCCGGTCAAGGGCAAGGACATCCTGGTCCAGGCCTGGTACCAGGGCGGCGTCTCCTTCGTGGACTTCACCGACTCGGCCCGCCCGCAGGAGTTCGGCTTCTTCGAGCGCGGCCCCGAGCCAAACGGCGGGGGCGGCGGCATCTGGTCGGCGTACTACTACAACGGCTATGTCTACGCCAGCGACTTCTACCGGGGCCTGGAGGTCATCAAGATCGACGACCGCCGTACCGACCCGGCCAGGAACGTGCGCCTGGACCTGTTGAACGTGCAGACCCAGGCCTCCTACCGGGGCGGTCACTGAGCGCCCTGAAATGAGAGCGATGCCGGGTCCGCAGGTCCGGTAAGAGGAGGGATGGCGGGTCTCCCGCCATCCCTCCTCGCCTGCCGGGCACCCGTGGCGCCGCGTTCTCGCGATTCGCCCGCGGACGGCTCGTCGGGGAAGGCGCGGCGAAGGCGATGTCTCGCCGCCCGTACGGCGTGCCTGCCCGGGGAGGTCAGGCCGGAGGGACGAAACCGCCCGGCGTGGGGCCGGGTGCCTGCTCGACGGGCCGGGCCGCGGGCGGCGGGGGCGCCGGATACGGCGGCCCGGCCGGGGGAGGGAGCGGGATCCGCGGCTGTGGCGGCCGGTAGGCGGGCCGGCCGTAGGGCTCGGGGGCGACCCCGGGAGGGGCGTACGGCCGGTCTCCGCCTCCCGGAGGCGCATAAGGCCGGGGCGACGGTGCGGTCAGGTAGGGCTGGGGCGAGGCGTGGCCGGGCCACTGCTGGGCGGGCCGGTGCGTGCCGGTCTGCTGCGCCAGGCGCGCCTGCTCGCGGCGCCGGCGTTCGGCCAGGACGGCGGTCAGGTAGGCGAACGGCGGCACGCCGGGCGGGGCCGGCGGGGACACGAAGGCCGACATCTCGGTGGCGATGCGCACCCCCATCCCGTGCTGCACGGCGGGGGCCAGATCGTGCCAGCGCATGAGGTACTGCCTCGCGGTGGCCGCGACCTGCTCGGGCAGCCGCGACAGCTCCAGCGTCGCCGCCCAGGAGGCGAGCTGCGGCGGCATGTCCAGCGGAGGCCCGTACTGCCGCGGAGCGCGCTCGGAGATCACGATGGTGCCGGAGAAGATGTCGCCGAGCCGCTTGCCCTTCTCCGAGATCAGCGAGCTGATCAGCGCGGGGGCGCCGCTGAGCATCCAGAACTCCAGGACCCCGGCCAGCCCGCGGAACAGGGCCTGCCGGAACCGCTCGGGACCGCCGTCGTCGCTGACGACCCGGAGTCCGAGGGCGAGCTTGCCCAGGCTGCGCCCGCGGGTGAGCGTCTCGAACACCACCGGATATCCCACGATCACGAGCACGGTGAGCACGAGGTAGACCATCGTCGTCAGAGCCGGGTCGCTCAGCAGGCCCAGGCTGCCGACCAGCAGGGAGATCCCCAGCAGCATCAGGACCTGGACCGCCATGTCGATCAGCAGCGCCGCGGCCCTGCTCGGGAGCTGGGCGACACGGACCTCGACGACCACGGCCTCGCCGGTTACGACATCGGACACAATCAGCACCCTACCCGTGACTGGATAGGCTGCCCGCGTGGACATCGACGCCTTCGTCACCGCGCACCGGCCCGCCTGGGACCGCCTTGAGGATCTGGTCCGGCGGCGTGGCTCGCTGGACGGCGCGGAGGTCGACGAGCTCGTCGACCTCTACCAGCGGGTGGCCACGCACCTGTCCCTGGTCCGCTCGGCCTCGGCGGACCCGATCCTGGTGGGCCGCCTGTCGGCGCTCGTCGCCCGGGCCCGTTCGGCGGTGACCGGGGCGCACACCCCGGCCTGGCGGGAGTTCATCCGCTTCTTCACCGTCTCCTTCCCGGTGGTCGCCTACCGGGCCCGCTGGTGGTGGATGGCCACCACCGCCGCGTTCCTGCTGGTCTCCACGGTCGTCGCCGTCTGGGTGGCGAAAAACCCCGGCGTCCAGGCGGCGATCGCCACCCCGGAACAGATCACCCAGCTCGTCGAGCACGACTTCGCCGACTACTACTCGGAGAACCCGGCGACCTCCTTCGCCGGCCAGGTCTGGGCGAACAACGCCTGGGTCTCGATGCAGGTCATCATCATGTCCATCCTGCTCGGCCTGCCGATCCCGTACGTGCTGTGGGAGAACGCGGTCAACGTGGCCGTCTCCGCGGGGTTGATGGCCTCGCGCGGCAAGCTCGACATCTTCTTCGGCCTGATCACCCCGCACGGCCTGCTGGAGCTGACCGCGGTGTTCCTCGCCGCCGCCGTCGGCATGCGCCTCGGCTGGACGGTCGTGGACCCCGGTCCGCGCAGGCGCGTCGAGGCCCTGGCCGAGCAGGGCAGGGCCGTGATGAGCGTGGCACTCGGCCTGGTCGTGGTGCTGCTGATCTCCGGGCTGATCGAGGGGCTGGTCACCCCCTCGGGGCTGCCCACCTGGGCGCGGATCGGCATCGGGGTGGTCGCGGAGGCGGCCTTCCTGGCCTACGTGATCTTCTTTGGCCGCCGGGCCGTGGCCGCCGGCGAGACCGGCGACGTGGAGCGCGCCCCCGACCTCGCCCCGAGCGCCGGCTGAGCGCCCCGCCGGACCTTCCGGGCCCGCCCGGCCTCGCCGGGCCGGTGACGTGACGGTTCCCGGGCCGACGCGCCTGGCCGGAGGCCGTCAGATCCCCCGGACATCGTCGGCGGCCCGGACCCGCCGTCAGGGCGTCCGGGCGACCGTCAGAGCCGCCCGGACGCCTTCAGCGCCAGGTAGGCGTCGGCCAGGGCGGGGGCGAGCTGCTCGGGGGCGGCGTCCACCACCTCCACGCCCTGGCGGCGCAGCAGGGCGGTGATCCGCCGCCGCCCCGCGCTCAGGTGCTCGGCCGCCGCCGCGCCGTAGACCAGCTCGGAGGTGCCGCGCCCGGCGGCCATCTCGGCCACCTGCGGGTCGGAGACGGCGGCCAGGAGCACCAGATGCCGGGCGGAGAGCTGGGGGAGCACCGGCAGCAGGCCCTCCTCCAGCGCCGCCGGGTTGAGGTCGGTCAGCACGACGACCAGGCAGCGCCGCCTGGCTCGTGACATGACCGCCGCGACCATCCCGGCCGAGTCGGCCTCGACCAGCTCGGCCTCGATCGGAGCCATGGTGTTGACCAGTGAGGACAGCAGCTCCGTACGGCTGGTGCCGGACACCCAGGCGCGCACCGCGCGGTCGTGGGCCAGGAAGTCGACCCGGTCGCCCGCGCGGGAGGCCAGCGCGGCCAGGAGCAGCGCCGCGTCCATCGACCAGTCGAGGCGGGGCCAGCCGGGCACCACCCGCGACCTGCCCTGCTGACCGCTCCTCGGTACCTCGCCGGCCAGCGGGATCGGCGCGGTGCCCACCCGCCCGGCCGAGGTACGGCCGGTGTCGAGCACGATCAGCACCCGCCGGTCGCGCTCCGGCCGCCAGGTGCGGACCACGACGTCGTTGCGGCGCGCGGTGGCCCGCCAGTCGATCGAGCGGACGTCGTCGCCGACCACGTACTCCCGCAGCGAGTCGAACTCGGTGCCCTGCCCCCTGACCATCGACGGATGCTGGCCCTCCAGCTCCCTGAGCCTGGACAGCTTGGCGGGCAGGTGCTTGCGACTGAGGAAGGGCGGTAGCACCCGGACCGACCAGGGCACCCGGTGCGAGCCCTGGCGGCCCGCGATGCCCAGCGGCCCCAGCGCCCGTACCGTCACCGTGACCGCCTCGCGGTCACCCCTGCGGGTGGGGGTGAGCGTCGTGACCAGCCGGCGGCGCTCGCCGGCCGGCACGTCCAGCGGCAGGTGCCGGGGGGTGGCCCCGGCGGACGGGGGCCAGGCGTCCCTGAGCACGCCGCGCACCCTGCGGGGACCGGGGTTCTCCACGATCAGCTCGACCGTGATCGACTCACCGAGTCGTACCAGCCGCTCGCCCGAGCGGGTGAAGCGCAGCGGGCGCACGCTTCCGGCCAGCAGCAGGTCGATCACGACCAGCACCGCGATCAGCAGTGCCACCCCGGCCACGGCAGGCCCCCCACGGGGGGCGAACAGCACGACCAAGGTGCCCAGCAGGGCCAGTAGCGCGGCCCGTCCTGTCAGCGCCATGGGTCAGCGGGGTACGGGGACGGAGGCGAGGACGGCGTCGATGAGGCCGTCGGCGGTCGCGCCCTCCAGCTCGGCCTCGGGGCGTAGCTGGATCCGGTGCCGCAGCGCGGGCCTGGCCAGTGCCTTGACGTCGTCGGGCGTCACGTAGGCGCGGCCCGACAGCCATGCCCAGGCCCGTGCCCCGGCCAGCAGCGCGGTCGCGCCACGTGGCGAGACGCCGAGCTGGAGCGAGGGCGACTGGCGGGTGGCCCTGGCGATGTCCACGATGTAGCCGAGCACCTCGGGGCCCACGTGCACCTGGCTGACCGCCGCGCGTCCCGCGGCGAGGTCGGCGACGGTGGCCACGGTCCTGATGTGCGACAGGTCGCGCGGGTCGAAGCCGAGCGCGTGCCGCTCCAGCACCGCGATCTCCTGGTCGCGGGGCGGCAGCGGGACGGTCAGCTTGAGCAGGAACCGGTCGAGCTGCGCCTCGGGCAGCTGGTAGGTGCCCTCGTACTCGATGGGGTTCTGGGTGGCGGCCACGATGAACGGGTCCGGCAGCCCGCGCGCCGCACCCTCCACGCTGATCTGGCGCTCCTCCATCGCCTCCAGCAGCGCGGCCTGCGTCTTCGGAGGGGTTCTGTTGATCTCGTCGGCGAGCAGCAGGTTGGTGAAGACCGGACCCTCGCGGAACTCGAACTCCGAGGTCTTCGCGTCGTAGATCAGCGAACCGGTGATGTCGCCCGGCATGAGGTCGGGGGTGAACTGCACGCGCTTGAAATCGAGCGAGAGCGCCGCCGCCAGGGTGCGTACCAGCAGGGTCTTGGCGACGCCAGGCACGCCTTCGAGCAGCACGTGGCCCCGGCAGAGCAGCGCGATCACCAGCCCGGTGACCACGGCGTCCTGGCCGACGACCGCCTTGGCGACCTCGGCGCGCAGGGCTCCCAGCGCCTCCCTGGCGCCGTCCGCGCTCTGCGCGGCGGGTGCGCCGGGCGCGGTCCTGACGACGGAGGTCGCCTCGGCGAGATCGCCGTTCCCCGGTGGTGTGGTCACGACTTTCCGACCTGCCTTTCCACGATGTCCATGTATTCGGCCAGGGCTACCAGCCCCGCCTCGTCGAGTGGCGGAGGTCCGTACAGGGCGGCGCCCACATGTGGCGCCGGCTGGCCGGTCCGCTCGGCGATCGCGTTCACCAGCGCGTCGGCTCCCGCCCTTGAGGGCAGCCCGAGACGGGGGGTCACCCGGTCGATGAAGCCGGCGCGCAGGGCCGCGGCGGCCCGATCGCGGGCACGCCTCGCACGATAGAGCCTGGCACGTCCCTCGACGGTCTCGGCCGCCCTGACGACGACGGGCAGCCGCTCGGCCACCACGGGACCGAGCCTGCGGCCTCGCCAGAGCGCCAGCAGCAGCACCGCGACGAGCATCTGCACCACGGCCCACCTGACCCCTTCGGGGACCAGGTCGTAGAAACCCGCCTGGCCCCCCGCCGGCGGGGCGGTCTCGGGGGCCGTCAGCCAGATCAGGGTGGGCCGGCCGCCGGCGAGGTTCATCGCCAGCGCGGCGTTGCCGTCCTCGGCGAGCCGCAGGTTGGTCATGAACTGCCCGTCGCCCGTGACGGTGACCTTCCGGTCCCCGGTGGGGTGGAAGACCAGGGTGGGCCGCCCGTCGGCGGGGTAGCAGCCGGTCGCCCCGGCGGGCAGGGCGAACGCCGTGCCGCCGAGGTAG
Organism: Streptosporangium sp. NPDC006013; assembly: GCF_040614275.1. Classification (NCBI taxonomy): domain Bacteria; kingdom Bacillati; phylum Actinomycetota; class Actinomycetes; order Streptosporangiales; family Streptosporangiaceae; genus Streptosporangium; species Streptosporangium sp. NPDC006013. Next base: position 758 of record NZ_JBEXUE010000100.1, on the reverse strand, counting down.
GCGCTGCCCGCCCTCGTCGCGGCCGGCAGCGCGCACCGGGGCTCGCGGGAGCGCGCCCGCACCTCCCGCACCGGGTTCACCCCCGGCGCGAGCCGCTCCAGATGTGACCGTACGCCCACCAGCAGCAGGTCCGACGGTATCGCGGCGAGCCGATCCGCCTCCGCCTCGTCGAGCGGGAAGATGTCGCTCATCAGCAGGGTGCTACCCGTGGAACCGGCCTGCCTGGCCTGGGACTCGGCCTCGGCGACCGAGGTGACCCGCGCGACCCGCACCCCTCGTGCCTGTAGCAGCCGGGCCAGGCCCTTGCCGCCGGACAGCGAGGTGTCGGCGGGGTCGAGAGGCCTTCCCCCCTGGCCGGAGCCGCCGAGCAGCACGCCGGTGACGGCGACGGTGACCACGAGGATCGCCACCAGGAGGGCGCCCCTGCCGCCGCGCCAGAGGCCGCGGGCGGTCGGTGAGGTGGAGGTCGACCCGGCTCGCTCGGGCGCGGCCAGGCTCATGGCGTCTCCATCCGTACGGGCGGCGCCGGGCGGGCGGCGCGCAGGTGCTCGTCGAGAGCGCACATGACCCGGTACGCCTCGGGCGTGCCGGGCACCTCGCCGTAGGTCACGTCGTCGAACACCCGGGCCGCCGCGGCCAGTTCGGCGGCGAGCGCGGGTAGCGCGCGCCCGGCCTCGGCCGCCAGCTCCCCGGCGGTGCGGCCGGGCGTGGAGTCGACGATCACGCGGTCCTCCAGGTCGCGGGCGACGGCCCGGAGC